>RFPK01000070.1 GCA_009926195.1 Synechococcaceae bacterium WB4_1_0192
GGCAGGCATGGCAGTGGCGGCGGGGCGTGATCGTAACGGGATCCCCCTTCAACACCACCACCAGAGCGGTGACTGAAGCATGTGCCCAAAAGCTGACCGTCGCGGGATCAAGTGGGGATCGGTACCGGTGCGCGGTAGGTTTGACCTGAGCACGCGTTGCATAAGAGAGGCAGGATCAACCGGGTGACCGCTGTACCGTCCAAACCCTCTACAGGCCCCTCCACAGCACGGGACTCGGGCCGCCCCCCCGCCAGCGGCGGCGGCGGATCGTCCCCTGTCGCGCCCGTGGTGCTCTGCATCCTGGACGGCTGGGGCTATCGGCACGAGGACGCCCACAACGCCATCCGTGCGGCAGAGACCCCGGTGATGGACGCCCTGTGGCATGCCTATCCCCACACCCTGATCCAGGCCAGCGGCGCCGATGTGGGCCTGCCCGACGACCAGATGGGCAACTCGGAGGTGGGGCACCTCACGATCGGCGCGGGCCGGATCATCCGTCAGGAGCTGGTGCGGATCGGCCAGGCCGTGCGGGACGGATCGATCGCTGCCAATCCGGAACTCAACGCCCTCGCCGACCGTCTGCTGGCCAAGGGCGGCTGCCTGCATCTGATCGGCCTCTGCTCCGACGGCGGTGTGCACAGCCACGTGGAGCACCTGGGTGGACTGCTGAACTGGGCAGCCTCCCGTGGGCTCAAGGAGGTGTGCATCCACGTGATCACCGACGGCCGGGACACCCCGACCCAGAGCGCCCCTGGCTTCGTGGCCGCGATCGAGGCCCAGATCGCTGCCGCCGGTGTCGGTGTGATCAGCACCCTCTGCGGCCGGTACTGGGCGATGGACCGCGACAACCGCTGGGATCGCACCGAAAAGGCCTACCGACTCCTCACTGAAACCGGAGAGATCACCCCGGTGCCGGCCCAGGAGGTGCTGCAGCGCTCCTATGCCGACGGGGTCACCGATGAATTCCTGGAGCCCACCCGCCTGGCCGCCGGCACGATCGAAGCCGGTGACGGGCTGATCTGCTTCAACTTCCGGCCCGACCGCGTCCGCCAGCTGGTGCGCGCCCTGGTGATGCCCGAGTTCGACGGTTTTGAGCGGCAGCGGATCGACAACCTGCAGGTGGTCACGTTCACGCAATACGAAGCCGGGCTGCCTGTGGCAGTGGCCTTCCCGCCGGAATCGCTCGATGGCCTGCTGGGGCAAGTCGTCTCGGAAGCCGGACTGCGCCAGTTCCGCACAGCCGAAACGGAGAAATACCCGCATGTCACCTATTTCATGAATGGGGGCATCGAGCAGCCCTATCCCGGTGAAGATCGTCATCTGGTGCCGTCGCCGCGGGTTGCCACCTACGACCAGGCCCCGGCGATGTCGGCCGAACAACTCACCGACAACTGCATCACCGCAATCAACAAGGGCATCTATGCCCTGGTGGTGATCAACTATGCCAACCCAGACATGGTTGGCCATACCGGTGAGATGGAGGCCACGATCGAAGCGATCGGCGCCGTCGACCGCAGCGTCGGCCGCCTGATGGAGGCCACCAACCGCATGGGCGGCACCCTGCTGGTCACGGCTGACCATGGCAATGCCGAACTGATGGAGGGGGCCGACGGCAGGCCCTGGACCGCCCACACCACCAACCCGGTGCCCGTCATCCTGGTGGAAGGGGAAAAGCGCAAGCTTCCTGGCCATGGCAATGCCGTGCAGCTGCGCGAGGGTGGCGGCCTGGCCGATATCGCCCCGACGCTGCTCGAGATCCTCGGTCTGCCCCAGCCGGCCCGCATGACCGGCCAGTCCCTGGTGGTGCCGGTCGGCCAACCCGCAACACCGAACCGTATCCCCCAGACCCTCGGGGTCTGATCGCCCTCTCCTCTTCGCCCGATGCTTCAGACCATCGTCACCTGGATCTGGCTTGGCAGCGGCGTGCTGCTGGTCCTCACCGTGCTGCTGCACAGCCCCAAGGGTGATGGCATGGGTGGCCTCGCCGCCAGCGGCGGTTCGATGTTCAGCAGCGCCCGCAGCGCCGAAGCCACCCTCAACCGCGTCACCTGGACGCTGCTGACCCTGTTCCTGGGGTTGGCGGTGGCCCTGAGTGCCGGCTGGCTCAACCCCTCCTGACGCCACTCTGACCATGACCCGCCGCGGCCTGCTGGCCTCGCTCACCACCATGCTGGCCCCGCTGCTGGGTGGTCGTCCCGCCGAAGCAGCAACGGCCGCCGATCCCGAGTGGCAACTCAGTGATGCCGCGTGGAAACAGCGGTTGAGTCCAGCCGCTTACAACGTGCTGCGGCGAGAGGGAACGGAGCGACCCTTCACCAGCCCCCTCAACAACGAAAAGCGGAGCGGCACCTTCCTGTGTGCCGGCTGCGGCCTGCCGCTGTTCAGCTCCAGCGCCAAATTCGACAGCGGCACGGGCTGGCCCAGCTTCTGGAAACCGCTGCCCAAGGCGATCGCCACCCAGCTGGATTTCAAGCTGATCGTGCCGCGCACCGAATACCACTGCCGGCGCTGCGGGGGTCACCAGGGCCATGTCTTCAATGACGGTCCCAGGCCAACAGGGCAGCGCTACTGCAACAACGGCGTGGCGCTGAGCTTCCGGCCCGACTGAGCCGGGTTGGCCAGACCGTGTTGATGTGGACCGGGTTGATTTTGGACGTCGCGGCGCAGTTCAGCCGGTGAATTCGCTGTTGTAGGCCTCCTCGCCGTGGGCGTTGATGTCGAGGCCCTGCTGCTCCTGGATGTCGTTGACACGCAGGGGAACCAGCAGACGGATCAGCTGAAGAATCACGTAGGTGCCGCAGCCCACGAACACGATCGTGAACAGGACGGCCTGACACTGAATCCAGAGCTGGTGGCCATGGCCAGCCAACAATCCATCGGCCCCGGCGGGATTGAGGCTGCGCAGGGCGAATACACCGGTGAGCAGGGTGCCAAGCAGGCCTGCCACCCCATGCACCGGCAGCACATCGAGGCTGTCATCGAGGCCAGCGCGGTTCTTGAGCTGCAGCGCCCAGAAGCACACCGCCGAGGCAGCAAAACCGATCAGGATCGCCGCCAATGGACTGACGAAACCCGCCGCCGGCGTGATCGCCACCAGACCGGCCACGGCACCGGTGGCCACACCAACGGCGGTGGGTTTGCCGCGCTGCACCGTTTCGATCAGCATCCAGCCCAGGGCTGCGGCAGCACCGGCGGTGTTGGTGGTGAGACAGGCCAGCGAAGCGAGATTGCCGGCCACGTAGCCACTGCCACCGTTGAAGCCGAACCAGCCGAACCAGAGCAATCCAGCGCCCATCAGGATGAAGGGCACGTTATGGGGTGGTGCCGCATGGCCGCCGCTGAGGCTGCGGCGACGACCCACGACGACGGCGGCAACGGCTGCTGCAACACCAGAGGGCAGCTCCACCACCAGGCCGCCAGCGAAATCGATGGCACCAAGACCGTCTGCGCCGAGAAAGCCACCCGGGCCCCACACCATGTGCGCCAGAGGGATGTAGATCGCCACGCTCCAGAGCAGCAGGAACAGCACCCAGGCACGGAAATCCATCCGTTCCACCACCGCGCCTGAGATCAGCGCAGGGGTGATGATCGCGAAGCTGGCCTGAAAGAAGGCGACGGCGCCATGACTGAGCTGCCCCCCGGCCAGGGGAGCCGACCAGTTGCTGAGGCCGACCCATTGCCAGCCACCGATGAAGGGGGCCAGAGGACCGCTGCCCGGTGAAAAAGCGAGGCTGTACCCGAACAACACCCAGAGCACACTGACCAGGGCCATGGCCGTGAAGCTCATCACCATGGTGTTGAGCACATTGCGGCTGCGCACGAAGCCCGAATAGAACAGGGCCAGGGCCGGGGTCATCATCAACACCAAGGCGGCGCTGACGAGCACAAAACCATTGTTGGCACTGCGCAGGGCCAGATCGGTGGCAAACAGCGGCACAGGCGCAGAGCGTTACGGATGACACCACCCAAATGGCACGTCCGGGTGCGGGGATGGTAACGAGCAGGGCTCCAGGCCGTGGGCATCGAGGGCGGCGGCCGAGGGCGCAGGGCTGCCGAAACGGCACGGTTAGAGTCGGATCAGATGCCAGTTCAGGGCAGACGATCATGGCCAGGACAGGACTGCGGGGCGCACTTGCAGGGACGGCGCTGCTGGCCGGAACCTGCCTGACGCCCGGCGCGCTGGCCGGCACGTGGACCGACATTGATGCCCTCAAGGAAGCGGTGGGCAAAACGGGCACATCAATCGTGGAGGAGCGCTGCGCCGACAAATCAACCCAGGCGTCCTACGAATTCGTCAAGGACAAGATTGATCAGATCACGATCTGCATCAACAACATCGATAAAGACGATCCCGATGCCTACTGGGAAGCACTTGCCCATGAAGCAACGCATGTGATGCAAGCCTGCACCGGTGACTACGCCATCGACGACAAATACATCTCACGCATCTACCGGGAACTGCAATCCGTGAACCCCACCAGCGTGGGTGACATCCAGGCCTATGGCTCCTGGGACAAACGCCAGGAGATCGAAGCGCGCTGGATGGAGTTTCAGCAACCCGGCGATGTGATCGACCTGCTGATCAGCAACTGCAGTGAATGATGGTTGGTGCCTGCGGCGCCCTTCGCCAGGCGAGCACAGAGAGCCGGGGCCTGACCAGAAGCAGACAAAAAAAGAGCGGGGTTTGCCCCGCTCTCTCTGCTGTGTTCACAGCTGTGTTGACCGGCCTCAGGCAGGAGGGGGGCTGAGCCCCACCCCTGCCCTGTGCTGCGATCGCGACGATCAGTAGTCGAAGTCGCCGCCGCCCATGCCGCCACCGGCGGGAGCAGCTTCCTTCTTCTCGGGCATGTCGGCCACGATGCACTCGGTGGTGAGCACCATGCCGGCGATCGAGGCAGCGTTCTGCAGACCGGAGCGGGTCACCTTGGCGGGATCAACGATACCGGCGGCAAGCATGTCGACGTACTCGCCGGTGGCGGCGTTGTAGCCCTCGGTGAAGGGCTTGTTCTTGACGTGCTCAGCCACGACCGCACCGTTGGCGCCGGCGTTCTCAGCGATGCGCTTGAGGGGAGCGGTAAGGGCGGCGGCCACGATGTGGGCACCGATCAGCTCTTCGCCGGACAGGTTGGCGCTGGCCCACTCCTCGAGGGCGGGAGCCAGGTGGGCCAGGGTGGTGCCGCCACCGGGGACGATGCCCTCTTCAACGGCCGCCTTGGTGGCGTTGATGGCGTCTTCCAGGCGCAGCTTCTTGTCCTTCATCTCGGTCTCGGTGGCGGCACCCACCTTGACCACGGCCACAGGCGGTGCCCAGCATCTCCAGCTTGGCGTTCTCCAGCTTGAGGCCGGCGTCCTCGGTGATCAGCTGACCGTTGGTGAGAACGGCGATGTCCTCGAGCATGGCCTTGCGGCGGTCACCGAAGCCGGGGGCCTTGACGGCGGCCACGTTCAGCACGCCGCGCAGACGGTTCACCACCAGGGTGGCGAGGGCTTCCTTCTCGATGTCCTCGGCGATGATCAGCAGGGGCTTGCCGGTGCGGGCGATCTGCTCGAGCACGGGCACCAGGTCCTGCACCAGGCCGATCTTCTTGTCGGTGAGGAGGATGTAGGGATCCTCGAGCACCGCTTCCATGCGCTCGGTGTCGGTGGCGAAGTAGGGCGAGATGTAGCCCTTGTCGAAGCGCATGCCCTCGGTGACCTCCAGCTCGGTGGTCATCGACTTGCCTTCCTCGAGGGAGATCACGCCCTCCTTGCCGACCTTGTCCATGGCGTCGGCGATCATCTGGCCCACCTCTTCGTCGTTACCGGCGGAGATGGAGCCCACCTGGGCGATGGCCTTGCTGTCGGAGATCGGCTTGGCGTGCTCCTTGATCTTGGCGACCAGGAACTCGGAGGCCTTGTCGATGCCCTTCTTCAGGGTGATGGCGTTGGCACCGGCGGCCACGTTGCGCAGACCGGCCTTGACCATGGCGTGGGCCAGGACCGTGGCGGTGGTGGTGCCATCACCGGCGGCGTCGTTGGTCTTGGAGGCGGCCTGACGGATCAGGGCGACACCGGTGTTCTCGATGTGATCCTCGAGTTCGATCTCCTTGGCGATGGTGACGCCATCGTTGATGATCTGAGGGGCGCCGAACTTCTTCTCGAGCACCACGTTGCGGCCCTTGGGACCAAGGGTCACGGCAACGGACTCGGCCAGGATGTCGATGCCTTTCTCGAGGGCGCGGCGGGCCTGCTCGTTATAGATGATGCGCTTGGCCATGGAAGGCGGTCTCGCTTAGGTAGAAAAAAGGTTGAAGACTGGAGCGGTCAGCTCGGTTGACGCACTGAGAAGAACTCAGCTGACGACGGCCAGGATGTCCTTCTCGGAAAGCAGCACGTACTCGTCGCTGCCGAGCTTGATGTCGGTGCCGGCGTACTTGCTGTAGAGCACCTTGTCGCCGATGCTCACTTCAGGAGCCTGACGGGAGCCGTCGTCGTTGCGCTTGCCGGGGCCCACCTGCACCACCTCGCCCACCTGGGGCTTCTCCTTGGCGGTATCGGGCAGAAGGATGCCACCGGCGGTCTTCTCCTCAGACTCCGACACCTTGATGAAGATGCGGTCGCCGAGGGGCTTGACGGTGGAAACGCTGAGGGAAACAGCAGCCATGGATGGAATGCGATAGGGATTGCGAAACCATTGGCATGGCGCCAATGACGCTGCCAGGGTCGCGGCGCGAAGCGCCTGCGGGCCGAGAGTTGGCACTCACCGACCTCGACTGCCAACGTATGGGCGCAGGGGGGTGCCGGACAACGGCTCCAGGGGGCGGTTGACCGAACCGCAGCCCGGACCGGCCGGGGGGCGACGGTCGAAGTGGTAAGGTTGCGCCGCTTCAAGCGGGAATTGGTCCCGCTGCGCGTCCCCCGCGACTTCTCCCATAAATGGCTGCTGCTACTGCCACCGGCACCAAAGGCATCGTCCGGCAGGTGATCGGCCCGGTTCTCGACGTTGAGTTCCCCGCCGGCAAGCTGCCCAAGATCTATAACGCCCTGCGGATCGAGGGCAAAAACTCGGCCGGACAGAACGTTGCCCTGACCGCTGAAGTGCAGCAGCTGCTCGGCGACCACCGCGTCCGCGCCGTGGCCATGAGCACCACCGACGGTCTGGTGCGTGGCATGGAAGCCATCGACACCGGCGCTTCGATCTCCGTGCCCGTGGGTGAGGCCACCCTCGGCCGCATCTTCAACGTGCTCGGCGAGCCCGTCGACGAGCAGGGCCCGGTGACCACCACCACCACCGCTCCGATCCACCGCGAGGCTCCCAAGCTCACCGAGCTCGAGACCAAGCCCAAGGTGTTCGAGACCGGCATCAAGGTGATCGACCTGCTGGCTCCCTACCGCCAGGGCGGCAAGGTGGGCCTGTTCGGCGGCGCCGGCGTCGGCAAGACCGTGCTGATCCAGGAGCTGATCAACAACATCGCCAAGGAGCACGGCGGCGTGTCCGTGTTCGCAGGCGTGGGTGAGCGCACCCGCGAGGGCAACGACCTCTACGAGGAATTCAAGGAATCGGGCGTGATCAACCCCGACGACCTGTCCAAGTCGAAGGTGGCCCTCTGCTACGGCCAGATGAACGAGCCCCCCGGCGCCCGCATGCGCGTGGGTCTGTCGGCTCTGACCATGGCCGAGCACTTCCGCGACGTGAACAAGCAGGACGTGCTGCTGTTCGTGGACAACATCTTCCGCTTCGTGCAGGCCGGCTCGGAAGTGTCCGCGCTGCTGGGCCGCATGCCTTCGGCCGTGGGCTACCAGCCCACCCTCGGCACCGACGTGGGCGCCCTGCAGGAGCGCATCACCTCCACCCTGGAAGGCTCGATCACCTCGATCCAGGCCGTCTACGTGCCTGCGGACGACCTGACCGACCCCGCGCCGGCCACCACCTTCGCCCACCTGGACGCCACCACCGTGCTCAGCCGCGGTCTGGCCTCCAAGGGCATCTACCCGGCTGTGGATCCCCTGGATTCCACCAGCACCATGCTCCAGCCCGCCGTGGTGGGTGATGAGCACTACCGCACCGCCCGCGCCGTGCAGTCCACCCTGCAGCGCTACAAGGAACTGCAGGACATCATCGCGATTCTGGGTCTGGACGAACTGTCCGAAGACGACCGCCGCACGGTGGATCGCGCCCGCAAGATCGAGAAGTTCCTGTCCCAGCCCTTCTTCGTGGCTGAGATCTTCACCGGCATGTCCGGCAAGTACGTGAAGCTCGAGGAAACCATCAAGGGCTTCAACATGATCCTGGCCGGCGAACTCGACGACCTGCCGGAAGCCGCCTTCTACCTGGTGGGCAACATCGACGAAGTCAAGGCCAAGGCCGCCAAGATCCAGGCCGAAGCCAAGGGCTGATCCGCCAACCCTTCTGAGCTTCTGACGCCATGACTCTCACCCTCCGCGTTCTGGCACCTGACCAGAGCGTCTTCGACGGCGCCGCCGACGAAGTGATCCTGCCCAGCACCACCGGTCAGCTGGGCATCCTCCCCGGCCACGTCTCGCTGCTCACCGCCATCGACATCGGTGTGCTCCGGGTGCGTGAGGGCAATGGCTGGAAGGCCATCGCCCTGCACGGCGGCTTCGCCGAAGTGGAAGCCGATGAGGTGACCGTGCTGGTGAACGCCGCCGAACTCGGCAGCGCCATCAATGCCGATGCCGCCAACAAGGAACTGGAGGCCGCCACCGCCGCCGCCG
>RFPK01000008.1 GCA_009926195.1 Synechococcaceae bacterium WB4_1_0192
CGATCTGTGGGCCAGCGGCGCCGCTGTCACCACTGTTCAGGCCCTGGTGACCCTGCCGGTGGCGGCTGCTCGCCTGCAGGAGGAGCTGCTGCTGCACACCCTCGCTGGTGTGCGTTCGGTGCTCGATCCCCTTGGTGCTGAGCTGGTGGGGGGACACACCCTGGAGGGCCGCGACGGGGCTGGCCTGGCCCTGGCGCTGACGGTCAATGGCCAGGTGCCGCCTGATCGCCATTGGCCGAAGGGACCTGTGCGGCCGGGCCAGGTGCTGCTGCTCAGCGGCGCGATCGGCAGCGGTGTGCTGTTTGCCGCCGCCATGGCCGGCGCCGGTCGCGCCGCCTGGCTCGATGCCGCTCTCGCCGCCATGCAGCGCAATTCATCCGCTCTGGTTGAGGTGCTGGCTGATCACGGCTGCCAGGCCTGCACCGATGTGACCGGCTTCGGGCTGCTGGGTCATCTCGGCGAGATGCTCGGCGGCGGCACCCGGGTGCTGCTGGAGAGCGGGTCGATCAAGGCCCATGCCGGTGCGCTGGACCTGCTGGCTGAGGGGTATGCCAGCACCCTGGCGCCGGCCAATGCCGCCAGCCTTGCTCTGCTCGATGCCGATGGCCCGGTGCAGCTCCAGGGGGCTCCGAGCTGTGCGCTCTCGCTCCTGCAACAGCTGCTGATCGACCCCCAGACCTGTGGTCCGCTGCTGGTGGCCCTGCCCGCAGCGGCGGGTCCGGCTGCCCTGGCTGCCCTGCACGGCGCCGGGTTCAGCGAAGCGGCCCTGATCGGCAGGGTCGTGGCCGCTTAGTCGCGCACCAACCAGCCCACGCTGAGATCGTTGGCATCGCGCTGCAGATAGAGGTAGCCGCGAGCTCCGTTGCGGCCCGGCACGATCAGGGCGCGGTAGGTGTAGTCGACCCCCCGGGCGTCCCGTTCCACCAGATCTCCCCAGCAGCTGTTCGGCTCCAGCTGCAGCCTGCCGCTGTAGGCGGCGGTGTCACCCACGCCGCCATGGCTGGAGAGGGCCAGGCCCTGAACACGTCCATCGCGCCACTGCTCGCGCTGGATCACCGCGTTGGGACTCCACCCCTGGGCCCCGCTGCGCCGGTTCAGCCCCACCTGGCTGCTGAGGACGACCCCATTCAGATCCGCAGCCTGACAGCTGCCGGAGGCCATCGGCAGCCAGCGGGCCGTGATCACGGTGCCGCTGCCGCGATCAAGGCTGTAGAGGGGGCGGCCCCTGCTGTCCAGCACCGCTTCGGAGAGCTGCGATCCCCAGGGAAGCTGACGCCGCACCTGGGCCAGGCACGGTCCGACCAGTTGCACGCTGCCCCGGTAGGTGCCGCTGCGCAGCTCACTCCCCAGCCGTTCGACGATCCTCCCCTCCAGGGCCCCACCGGCCAGCCAGCGCTCCTCGATCAGGCGTGCCTCCGGCGTGCTGCCGCTCCCCGCCACCAGCGTGCCCATCGCCATCACGGCGTAGTGGCCCTGCCGCGGCACCTGGCATGCACCGCTCGTGGCCTGCTGCCGGGGGGCGGCGCTGGCGGAGCCGATTGCGGCCGTGCTCCAGGCCGTCACGGTCAGTGCCGATACGGTGAATGCCGACACGGTGCATGCAGATACTGTGCATGCAGATACGGTCAAGGCCGTGGCGCCGCGTCGCGCCAGAGGTGTGCGAATCATGCCGGCAGTCGCGAAGTGGCAACGGGCTCAGTATGGGCAGCCTGGGCTGCGCCGCATCAGCTTCGTTCAGAGCTGGACCGTTCAGAGCTGCACCATGCCGCAGCGCATCCCTTTGAGCACGGCCTGCACGCGGTTGCCCACCTCCAGGGTCTTGAGCAGCCGCTTGGTGTAGGTGCGAGCGGTCTCTTCGCTCACCACCAGTTGCTCGGCGATCTCACGATCGGTGAGTCCGCTGGCCAGCAGATCCAGCACTTCGTATTCGCGGGGGGTCAGACGAGGACAGCTCAGGTAAGGCAGCTGGCCCGAGCGCAGCGAAGGACTGCGGTAGGAGTGGCGACCCATCACAGCGATCACGGCCGCCTCCAGCGGTTTCTGGTCCTCCACGAAGTCGGCTTCGGCCACCACCGCCTCCAGCCAGGTGGCTTCGCTGTACTCCACCGGAATCGCATCACCAAGGGCGAGCACCACGATTCTCAGATCCGGCTGCAGGGTGCGGGCCTTGCGCGCCAGTTCAAAGCCGTTGCCCCGCTCCAGGAAATCCGTGCAGATGAGCAGCTCATAGGGTTCCTGACGGAGGTAGTGCAGGCAGCTCGGCTCGTCGGTCACGGCGCAGCCGATCCGTGTCGTTTCGTTGAAGCTGTCGCAGAGGCAACGCAGGAAGAAGCGTCCCTTCACCGCCAGGGCCACCTTGCCGCTCACCGCCACCGAAAGCAGGACCTCGTCGAGGTTGCCGCCCTTGAGGGTCTGCAGATAGGGCGTGAGGTCCATCGCTCAGGGGCGAGCGTTTGTCGTCAGTGGATCCGCTTGGCCGGGGCGGCGGGTGCTCTCCATGTTGGCGCCTGGCGACTGCCGCTGGGTCGCTTGTCGTTGGCAGCTTGCGGTCCTCCATGGTTGAGCCCCGAGGTCTGCCTCACTCCGTCGCCGTTCGCTGACCCGTGTGCTGCACCAGCAGTTGTGCGTACAGATAGTCGGGTGATTTGTATTGCCTTGGTAGGCAGTGATGCAGAATCTCAAGTCGGTCCCAGCACACTGTGCGCTGGATTTTCTTGAGGCTTCGTTGTTCGGCTATCAGCATCTTCAGGGCTTTACAGTAAAGCTGATAGTTGGCTTCCAGTTCGCCGATCGTGAGGCTGGCTGACTTGGTCATGGTTGGAGCTGGCGAGCGGAGCACCGGTGCTGTGGCCCTGCCGCCGGTACCCCTTACCCCTACGGCGGTTCACCCGGCCGTCGATACCCCCAAATGGGGGCAGTCGCGCCGGCATCCGGCCCAGCCTGGCAACATGGTCCGGTGAGCGCTTGACCGTGTGAGACGCCATTGCCCGCTGGCGGTCGCGGTTGTGCTGACCACCCTGATCGCGGTTTGCGCCTGCTCCCGCCAGTCAGCCGATCCCGCGGCCGAGCAGGCCGAGGCCAGGCGTCGCATCGCGCTGCAGCAATCCTGCGACCGGGAGCTTGCCGCGTTGCCCAGGCTGCAGCGTGCTCTTCAGCGCAGCGAGCAGGAGCTGCTGCGGTTGCAGCGCGAGGTCTACCGGCCGTCGCCGGCCCCACCGCCCCTGGATCCGGACGAACAGCGGCGGCTGGCCATCTATGACCAGGAGGTGGAGCAGGAGCAATACAACGAGGCCCTGGTGCAGTGGCAGGCGCGGGAGCTGCAGCGCCAGGCCCTCTGGCAGCGACAACGGCGGGAGCGACTTGACGCTGCACGGCAGGCGCAGGCCACCGCCGCTGCTGCCCTGCGGCGCCATCGGACCAGCCTGAACCGCCTGGGAGGCTGTGGTTTGAGGCCGACCCCATGAGCGGCCGTCGCTGTCGAGCGGCAACGTCGGTGGCCACGCTCCTGGCCCTGCTTGCGCCCCCCGTTGGCGCTCAGTGGTTGCCGCCCGCACCGCCACCTGTGCCGCTTGAGTCACGACCCCAGGATTGCGTCGCACGCTTCGGCAACCCCGGTTGTGCGGCCCGTCTCTATGGCCAGCTGCTCTGCAGCGTGGTGGGGGATGCGATCCCCGTCTCGAAGCTGCAGATGCAGTTGGACCGTCTGTATCAGCAGGCCGGCATCGATTTTTCAGGGATCACGGCTGCGCAGGTTGAGGATCTGGCCCTGGCCCAGCACGTGCCTGTGCTCTGTCCGAGCAGGAGTCGCCAGATCCGGGATCTGTTCGCGCCGCTGGCCAGCAGCCCTGCCGGCTGATGGCAACCGCTCAGGCAGTTGGCACGGCGCGCGGCTTCACCCAGGCGTTCGCTGCTGCTGATGAAGGTTCACCGGTGTCTCGCGGCGGAAGCTGCGCAGGCTGTGGTTCGTTGCCTCGAGGTCGCGGCACAGCATCTGGCAGGCCTGCTCCGGCATGGTGTGGTCCCCGCAGGTGAACACATCCACGGCGGCATACCCCGACTCCGGCCAGGTGTGAATCGACAGGTGTGACTCGGCCAGCAGGGCCAGTCCTGTCACGCCCTGGGGTTCGAAGTGATGCGTGATCAGATCCAGGAGCGTGGCACCAGCCCGTTGCACCGCCATGGTGATCAGGCTCCTGATGAAGGCTTCGTCGTCGAGTTTGGCCGGATCGCAGCCATACAGCTCGAGAATGCAATGTTTGCCGACGGGTGACGTCGGCGACTCCTGGCTGCCGCATCCGGCAGAGGTGCGATCAGTTTGATCAGTTGAAGCCCATCCAGGATTGGGGTGCAGGCTGGCAAGCGTTGATGTCATGCCCCTTCGGCATACAACACACGATCCTAGGCCTGCTATTCAGGTGGTCTGCGATGTGCCCTGCAGCACGTCAACATGTCGTAGTAAACCAACTGTTCACGCCGTCTTAACCGTTCCCTAACTTGCGCTGCACTGGCATTGCTTAGTTATTGATTGCTCCCATCCGGTCGCAGTCATGACCTTCGCGAAGAAGGCTCTCACCATCGGCACCCTGGCCACTCTGGGTATTGCCGCCTCCGCCTCGGCCCAGAGCACCCTCAACGGTGCCGGTGCCACCTTCCCAGCCCCCTTCTATCAGCGCGCGTTCGCGGCCCTGTCCGGTCAGGGCGTGCAGGTGAACTATCAGTCGGTCGGCTCTGGCGCTGGCGTGCGCCAGTTCGTCGCCGGCACCGTGGATTTCGGCGCCACCGATGAGCCGATCAAGGATGCTGAAGCTGCTAAGGTGAAGCGCGGCGTTGTGCAGTTCCCTGCCGTTGGCGGCACCATCGCCATCGCCTACAACAAGGCTGACTGCAAAGGTCTGAAGCTGACCCAGAAGCAGGCCGTCGACATTTTCCTGGGCAACATCAAGACCTGGGATCAGCTCAAGTGCGGTAAGGGAAAGATCACCGTGGCCCATCGCTCCGATGGCTCCGGCACCACCTTCGCCTTCACCAACTCCCTGAGCGCCTTCTCCGCCGAGTGGAAGAGCAAGGTGGGTGAGGGCAAGAGTGTCAAGTGGCCCGTGGGTGTGGGTGGCAAGGGCAATGAGGGTGTGGCCGGCGTGATCGCCAACACGCCTGGTTCGATCGGTTATCTCAATCAGAGCTACGTGCGCGGTGTGATCAAGGCTGCGGCTCTTCAAAACAAGGCCGGCAACTTCGTGCTGCCCAGCCTGGCCAGTGGTGCCGCCGCCCTCAATAACATCCGTCTCAACGCCGAACTGGCCGGTGAGGATCCCAATCCCGCCGGTGCCAAGAGCTACCCCATCTCCACCCTGACCTGGATCCTGGCCTACGAGAAGGGCAACGGTTCCAAGGCTGGCGCGATTCGCAAGGCGATGCTGCACCTGCTGGGCCCCGCCCAGAACCAGGCAGATGAGCTGGGTTATGTGCCGCTGCGCGGCGACATCCTCAAGCGGGCCAAGGCCGCCGTTGCCCGGATCGGCGCCTGATCCTTGGACGGTTTGATCCTGGCGGGGGGGCTGATCCAGCCCCCCTTTTTTCGGGTCGCTGGCCACACTGTGTCGGCCTGATGGCGCCATCCGAGCCGATCGCCAGCGTTCTGTTGGTGGTCGAGGAACCGCAGCAGCGGGCCCAGTTGGTTCAGTCCCTGCTGGAGGATGGCCTGGCGGTTCTGCAGCGCCCGTTCCCGGCTGATGGTCGCCAGCCCTTGCCATCGGCACCAGAGGCCCAGGCGTTTGCCCTGGTGATCCTGGTCTGGCCAGCGGCCGCCTGCCACCACGCTGCCGCTGTGGCGGCACTGCAGCGCTGGCGCCGCAGCGATCCGGTCACGCCGCTCTTGGTTCTGCTGGAGCAGGCGGATGAGGAAACCCGCGCCTCGTTGCTGGATGGCGGCGCCGATGATGTGATGGTCCAGCCCTTCGGCTTGCGGGAATGTGTGGCTCGCTGCCGGGCGATTCTGCGGCGTGCTGGGCGCTGTGCAGAACCCGCTGGTCAGGTGGCGGGGTTCGCTTCATCGGCCGTGCTGGAGGTGGGGCCGATCCGACTGGACCGTCGTCAGTGCAGGGTCACACGCGATGGCCAGGACGTGAGCCTCACGCCGAGGGAGTTTCGCCTGCTGGAGTGCTTCATGCTGCACCCGGGGCGGGCCTTGAGCCGTGAACAACTGATTGAACAGGTCTGGGGTCCGGACTACTGCGGTGACAGCAAGAGCGTTGATGTGCACGTGCTCTGGTTGCGCCGCAAGCTTGATGTGGCTGGAGGCAAGCCCCAGCTGTTCATCACAGTTCGTGGAGTTGGCTATCGCCTGGATCCGCCTCGCTGCTGAGCAGACCGACCTGGTTGGTGTTGATCAGAACGGTGCTCAGCGGTGAGTCGTTGGTGTCGTGATGGCGCCCTGGTGGAGACTGATGGACTGAATTCACCCAACAGCACCCCGCCACCAGGCTGATGCTGCCACGACCGGTTCGAATCAGCATTGTTCTCAAACCAGAGAGACCAGCCTACGGCCACTCTCACGCAAAAACAGGTCACCAGGCTGTGGATCACCAGCAGATGTGTCCCCTATCACCGGTATTCCGGTTTCTTGAGCGCGTCGAAACTGCGTTCGAGGATCTGGCCTACGGTCAATCCCAGCGGCAGCTGGCCAGCAAAGGCACTGCCCAGCACCCGTTTGTACATCTTGCTGGTGACCAGTCGGTAGGTGGAATCCTGCAGGGGAATCAGGCGAGCCTGCCGGGCGATGCGCCCACCGTTCTGCAGGGTGGTATTCAGGAATTGTCTGAGTGCTGAGTTGCTGCGCAACTGCTGGTCATTCACGTAGTAGAAGAGCGGGCGCGACAGCGGTTGGTAGCGGGATTGCTGGACCGATTGTTCGCTAGGCAGAACAAGCCCGCGTGGACCGTTGATGGCCAGGGCTCTTAGGCTATTGCGGTTGGTCTGGAAGTAGTCGTAGCCGAAGTAGCCGAGGGATAAGGGGTTGTTGGCTACGCAGCGCACCAGAACCTCATCATCCTCGCTTGCGGTGTAGTCCTGCCTGGCGTTCTCTGCATTGCCATTGATCGCCTTGTTGAAGCTGTCGTAGGTGCCGGAGTCCTGGCCTGGGCCGCACAGGCTGATCGGCTCATCAGGCCAGCGAGCATTGACCTGGCGCCAGCGCAGAACGCGCCCCTGCGCCTCCCGACTCCATAGGCGCCGCAGTTCGCCGGTGCTGATCTGACGCGCCCAGGTGTTGGAGGCCGGCACCACCACGCTGATCGCATCGAACGCCACGGGCAGCTCAAGGAAGCGGATGCCCTTGTCGGCACAGGCCTTCAGTTCGCTGGCGTTCATCGGCCTGGAGGCGGCGGCGATGTTGATGCCGCCGCGGCAGAACACCCGCAGCCCGGCGGTTGTGCCGGTGGGCTCCGAGCGGAACGAGATGGCTGTCCCGGCCCGGCTTCTGTACAGGCGGATCGCCGCCTGGGTGAAGGGGTGAACCGTGCTGGAACCCTCAATCCGCACCACGCTGCTGCCCGTCTGCGCGGTTTCTGCGTAGACCGCACCGCCGGTGATCAGCACGCTCAGGGCGACGGCGGATCCTGAGGTCAGGCCTAACCAGGTGGCCATGGGCAATCGGGTGAGGATCACGGCGATGGGCATCAGACTGCCGCCAATCTGAATGGCTTTGTTCACTCAGGCGTTAAGGAGTGTTTAATCAAGGCCTGTTCGAAATTGTGTACCTTTTTTGCTTGTTGTCTCGGTCGGTTAATGGTCGAAGCCTAACCGGCTGCTGTCCAAGCGTTAACCGTGGCTTAAATCAAGGCGAGCCTGCTCATGAGAGCGTGGGATTGGAAGGTTTGAGGGTTCGTCCAGTTGGGGCAATCGTTGTCCGGGGGATCTCCCCCTCATGGCCATGGTCAGCTGGATCCCTTCTCCCAGCGCCGACGCCCCCCGCTGGAGCGCCTGCAGGATCGCAGCTTTCGGCAACTCACCATCCTTCTCGCCTCAGTGGTCGGGCTGGTGCTCCTGGGTATCCTGTTCACCGTTCTGCTCGGATCGCGTGACGCGATTTCGGCCTACGGTCTGAGCTTCCTGGTCACGTCGGACTGGGATCCGTCCGCAGATCGCTATGGCGCCTTCACGGCCATCTACGGCACGATCGTCACCTCACTTCTGGCCCTGCTGATCGCTGTCCCGCTCGGTGTCGGCACAGCGATCTTCATCACCGAAAACCTGATCCCCCTGCGGATCCGTCAGGTCCTGGGGGTGATGGTGGAGTTGCTGGCAGCCATTCCCTCGGTGGTCCTTGGGCTCTGGGCGATCTTCGTGATGGAGCCCTTCATCCGGCCTGGCCTCACCAGCCTGCATCAACTCCTGGGCTGGCTTCCCTTCTTCTCCACCGAGCCTCAGGGGCCTGGCATGGCTCCGGCCATCTTGATTCTGGTGGTGATGATTCTGCCGATCATCACAGCGATTGCCCGTGATTCCCTGCAGCAGGTGCCGATCGAACTGCGGCAGGCTGCTTATGGCGTGGGCACCACCCGTTGGGATGCCATCTTGCTTGTGATCCTTCCAGCTGCCATTTCCGGCATTACCGGTGGTGTGATGCTGGCCCTGGGTCGCGCCATGGGTGAAACCATGGCTGTGACGATGATCATCGGCAACTCCACCAACTTCAGCTGGAGTCTTCTGGCACCGGGCAACACCATCTCCTCAATGCTGGCCAATCAGTTTGGTGAAGCCGATGGCCAGCAGGTGTCCGCACTGATGTATGCCGCTCTGGTTCTGATGCTGCTCACACTGGTGGTCAATATGATGGCCCAGTGGGTGGTGCGTCGTCTCAGTCTGAAATACAGCTGAATCCTGATGTCCTCGTCGCTTGCAAGTCCCAATTCGCTCCAGAGTGTTGGCAGCCTGCGCTACCGCCCGGCCCTTGCCCGAAACCGCCGCAATCAGTTGTTCACCGCTGTTGCGACAATCTGTGCCGCAGTGGCTG
Organism: Synechococcaceae bacterium WB4_1_0192; assembly: GCA_009926195.1. Taxonomy (GTDB): domain Bacteria; phylum Cyanobacteriota; class Cyanobacteriia; order PCC-6307; family Cyanobiaceae; genus Vulcanococcus. Next base: position 9,011 of record RFPK01000008.1, read on the forward strand.
TGCTGCCGCTGATTCTGGTGCTGATCTACGTGTTGATCAAGGGAGGTTCGCTGATCACATTGCAGCTTCTGATCGGCTTGCCACCCGCCCCCGGCCTTGGTGGTGGTGGTATCGGTAATGCCATCCTTGGCACGATCATCGTCACCCTGATAGCCAGCGCCATTGCCATCCCTGTCGGTGTGGGTGGTGGCATCTACCTGGCGGAATACTCACGATCCGGCCCCCTGGCCAGATTTGTGCGTTTTGGCACCAATGTTCTTGCCGGAGTCCCCTCGATCATCTGCGGCGTGTTCGTCTATGGCCTGATTGTGAGCACCCGCCTGTTCTTTGATCAGAGCTACAGTGCTTTAGCGGGTGGGATTGCACTGGCGGTGCTGATGCTCCCCACCGTGATCAAAACCACGGATGAAGCCCTCAAGCTCGTCCCTGATGAGTTGCGCTGGGGTGCCATTGGCATCGGCGCCTCGAGTTTCGTCACGATTGTGCGTGTCACCTTGCCCGCCGCGTTCTCCCCGATCGCTACCGGCGTGGTGTTGGCGATTGCGCGTTCAGCTGGTGAGACAGCTCCCTTGATCTTCACGGCACTGTTCTCACCATTCTGGCCTGAAGGTGTTTTCAGTCCTATTGCGACAATGTCCGTGCTGATCTATAACTTCGCGATCATGCCGTATGAGGTTCAGATCGCACTGGCCTGGGCTGCCTCGTTTGTACTTGTACTGATGATCCTCGCTGCCAATCTGTTTGCCCGCTGGCTCAGCCGCCTGGCACAGGCCTGAAATCCTTCACACTCCGAACCATGACCCTGTCTCAGCTTGCTGCATCCAGTCAACAGGATGCTTTTGCCTCGATCTGCCTATCGCTTCAGAATGTCGGCATCAGTTACGGTGCCAGCCAGGCCGTTCGCGGTGTCTATATGGAGATTCCCCGCGGTAAGGTGACTGCCTTCATCGGCCCATCCGGCTGTGGCAAAAGCACTGTGCTGCGCGCACTCAATCGTATGAACGATCTGATTGAGGGTTGCAGCCTTAGTGGCCGCGTCCTGTTTGATGGTCAGGATCTATATTCCCGTGATGTTGATCCTGTCGAGGTGCGGCGCCGCATCGGCATGGTCTTCCAGAAGCCGAATCCCTTCCCCAAGAGCATCTACGAGAACATTGCATTTGGTGCCCGCATTAATGGCTACCGCGGCGATATGGATGATCTGGTGGAGCGATCTTTGCGCAAGGCCGCTATCTGGGATGAAACCAAGGACAAACTCCATGAGAGTGGCTATGCCCTCTCCGGTGGACAGCAGCAGCGCCTCTGCATTGCCCGAGCCATTGCGATTGAGCCCGAGGTGATCCTGATGGACGAACCCTGTTCCGCTCTCGACCCGATCTCCACCCTCAAGATCGAGGAGATGATGCACGAACTCAAGAAGAGCTATACTATCGTGATCGTGACCCACAACATGCAGCAGGCTGTTCGGGTCAGCGATATGACGGGTTTCTTCAATGTCACCGTCGGTGATCAGGCCAAGGTGGGCTGCCTTGAAGAGTTTGCGCCAACCGAGCAGATTTTCAACGCACCTCGCCAGCAAGCCACCCAGGATTATGTCTCCGGTCGCTTCGGTTGAGTGCGGTGTGGACCGCGCTGCTGCGTCGGACTCGATAGGGTGTGAGGTGTTGCATGCCGAGGCCTTCCACCTTGACTGATTCAGTTGCCGGCGCAGGCGATGCTTCCGATTCCGGTGTGCATGCCCCGTTCGAGTGCTTCAGCCATTACCACGGTGACGACTGGACTCCAGAGCGCCTCGCCTTCCATCAGAATCTTGAGCAGTTCGCTGATCGGGTTGGCTTGATCGTCGCGCTTCAGGGCAGTGGCAAGATCAGCCAGGAGCTGGCCTTCGATCAGATCAAGCAGCTCTGGTCTTCACTGCGCATCAGTAAGGCTGCACTGTTGGAATAAGTCTATCTTTGCAGCATATCTGGCCACGTCGCCATGAGCTCATCCTGCGCTCTTCGTTCAATCCCTGCACTGCGGCAGCGCTCATATCGTCCCGTTCCATCCATCTGCCATGCGGAGCTGTTGTCCTCGAGATAAAGCTTCAACAGATGCTCTAGCTGGCAACGCAGGCCAGGATCCTCTACTGGAACCACAGCCTCAACGCGCCGATCGAGATTGCGTTCCATCCAGTCGGCGCTTCCCAGATAGATTTCAGCTGCCCCGGCGTTGCTGAACCAGAATAGGCGTGAGTGCTCGAGGAAGCGATCAATGATGCTCCTCACCCTGATCGTTTCACTCACACCGGCCAGGCCGGGCCTGAGGCTGCAGATGCCTCGCACCACCAGATCGATCTGCACGCCTGCTTTGGAGGCCTCATAGAGCAGAGCGATGATGGTCGGATCCACCAGGGCGTTCATCTTGGCCCTGATCGCCGCCGGTCGCCCAGCTTGGGCGTGCTCGGTTTCCCGCTGGATCAGCTCCTGCATGCGTTGGCGCAGGCTTCCTGGTGCCACCAGCAGGCTGCGGTACTCATGTTGTTTCGAATAGCCCGTCAGGCTATTGAACAATTCAATAGCATCGTCAATCAGATTCTGCCTGCAGCTGAGCAGTCCTAGATCCGTGTAGAGCGTGGCTGTTTTGCTGTTGTAGTTGCCTGTACCGACATGGACATAGCCCCGCAGTCCTGTTCGCTCCTGGCGCATGACAAGGATGAGCTTGGTGTGGGTCTTGAGGCCCATCACGCCGTACACCACATGCACCCCCGAGCGCTCGAGTTGGCGCGCCCATTGGATGTTGTTGTCCTCATCGAACCGAGCCTTCAGCTCCACCAGTGCCATCACCTGCTTGCCGTTCTCGGCGGCGCGGATCAGGGCGCTGATGATCGGTGAATCCTTGGATACGCGGTAGAGCGTGATCTTGATTGCAAGCACCGAGGCATCATCAGCGGCCTGATTGATGAACTCCTCGACTGATGTTGAGAACAGATCAAATGGATGGTGCAGCAGCACGTCGCCACGGCGTAGCACCGCGAAGATGCTCTCAGATTCCTGCTTTTTGATTGAGCCATCTTCCAGCATGCTTGCCTGGCTGCATTTCAGCTGTTTTGTTGTTCTCCCCTGAAAGGCTTTGTCCTTGAGCTGAGCAGCTGGGATCGTCAGCAGTTCCATCAGATCCCCTAGCCCGAGCCATCCCTTGATCCGATACACATCCAGTGGTTTGACCTGCATTCCGTCCATCAACAGCGCCACCAGCCCATCTGGCATCGCGGCACTCACTTCGAGCCTCACCACCTCACCCCCGATGCGTCGCTTGCGTAGGCCTCGTTCAAGCTCCTGCATCAGATCGTCGGCTTCCAGTTCACGCAGCTCCAGATCCGCGTCACGTGTCACGCGGAAGAACCCAAGCCATTCCACCTGCTTGTGACAGAGAAACCGCTGCAGGTTGGCGGCCACGAGTTGCTCCGATGGCACCGCGATCAGATGCGGTGTTGGCCGGATGCCGCCGTGCAGACCTCCAGGCAGTTGTACAAATCGCTTCGTGTTGTGCTTCGGTAGCTTGATCCGGATCAATTGCTGTTGTCCATGGTGCGGATCGCGGACCAGCGCAGCGATGTTCAGGCTGAGGTTGCTGACGAATGGAAATGTCTCCCCGCATTCGTGTATCGCTGGCGTCAGGACCGGCAGGAGCTTGTGCTCCATGTAGCTGTTCGCCCAGTCCTTCTGGCGTCGCGTGAGTTGTTGGTAGTTCAGCAGTGCAATTCCATGGCACCTGAGCTCTTGCCGCAATGTTTCGCAGCCATGTTGCTGTTGCAGCTCCAGCAACGGATCGAGTTGGCTCCGGATCTCGTGGAGCTGTTGCAGTGGTGTGCGGCCATCCCTACTGAGCCTCTGCAGCTGACCATGCTGTTGTGCTTGCAGGGATGCTACTCGCACCATAAAGAACTCATCGAGATTATTGCTGAAGATCGCGTTGAACTTTGCCTGTTCCAGCAGGGGGGTGCGTGGATCCAGGGCCTGAGCAAGCACCCGTTCGTTGAAACGGATCCAGCTCAACTCGCGGTTGATGACCAGCTCATAAGGCAGGATGTCTGCAGTCACGGCCAGGGGGCTCGACTCTTCCCAGTGTCCACGGCTTTGGTTGTGATCGGGTTATCGATCGCAGCGCTGGGAACACTTCGATTCTCAGTGCCCTCGTCGCTGTGTCCAATCCTCAAACCAGCCCCGTCGCCACAGCCAGCTGGCCTGGATCAGAGCAACACCGCACATCAGTGCAATACAACCAATGTAACCATATCGCCATTGCAATTCTGGCATGTTTTCGAAATTCATGCCGTAAATCCCGGCAATGAAAGTTAGAGGTGCGAAAATCGTAGAGACGATCGTTAGTGTCTTCATGACTTGATTGAGGCGATTGCCGGTGCTTGCCATGTGGGCCTCTGTTACCGCATCGCACTGGTGACGCAGAATCTCGCAGCTCTCAAATATCTGCTCTACTAGCTGCGCCATCTCCTGGAAGCCTTGTAGGCCTTCTGGGCCGATCATCGGTTGGCTCCGCCGTAGAAACATCAGAATCTGATGTCTGAGTGGCCAGAGCTGCCTGCGGATGTGGCGTAGATTGGTTCGCACTTGATAGGCGCCGTTCAGAACCCTTGGCCGCGGATCCCGTAAGGCCGCCTCCTCCAGATCGTCCAACCGGCTCGCCATCTGCTCCAACATTGGCAGAATGCCATCTAGGAGACTATCCAGCGTGTAGTGAAGAAGGTCGTCCAGAACCTCCGCCGTTGCTCCAGGACTGTAATCAAGTAGCCATTGGGTCAGCTCCACGAATGGTTGACCCTGTGGAGCTTCTTCGATTGAAATCAGATGGCGTTCCGTCAGAACCAGGCCTACCTGATCGCTGATCAGTTGCATCGGATCCCGGCTGAAACGCAGCCGATGCAGCACCACTGCCACCACTGCTCCGTCGGAGTCCAGGCGGGTCGCTTGAGGGGTCTCCAGCAACAGAGGTCCAAAGCTCTCCGGCACGGAACAGATTCTCAGGACGGCTTGAATCATCAGCGGGTCGGCCAGGCCGCTGATCCGGATCCAGATCGGCAGGCCAGCATCACTCCAGCCCTGCAGTTCTTCGAGGGTGCAGTGCGGGACCAGTTCAGCCTGCTCCCGTCTGAGCAGGACTGCGGATAGCTGAGTCGCCGCCCTCCCACCGCTCACGAACAGGCTGAACGGCAGACCTCCCGGGCGTTCCTCAAGTTGCCGTGGGATCAAGGAGCCAGGGGTCGGTCTCCGCTGGGGTGAACCGTGCACAGGTATCAGACCCTCTGTCTGGCCCTTCCTGGACGTTAGCGATGTCCGTTGGCTCCACGCTGTCAGCAGGCCGACAGGTTGCCGGTGTCGTCGCCGACAGCCATGTCGGCAGTTTGCGAGTGGAGTGGTCTCACCGCCGCCGGAGAGCCTGCGTGGAGCACAATCGCACTGATTCAGGCACGAGCTGGTGGTGGCGTTCCAGTGGCAGGTGCTTTCTTTCTCCTCTGCTGTGGTGCCTGGTGATCCAGGGTGGCTGGCTCGTTTTGCTGGTTCATCTCGACCGCGTGATCCTGCTGTCAAGGCCGAATCCGCTGCAGGATGCTCCGGCCAGGCCCGTCATGATCTGGCGGTGAAAGTCCGCGTAGTCAGGACGGTTTAGCAGGGCATCCCTGGTGGGCTCGTGAAGCAGGGATGCCTGAAATACGCTGGCCATCATCAGAGCTTCGCGTTGGTCCAGGCAGAGCAGGCACTGACCATCAACCTGCGTGATCTTCACGGAACTTCCTGAGAATCTGCAAAACTTAGCAGGCTAAACAACTTCTTATTCTTCATAACCTCTCCTTAACGACCTTGGTGGCTGTGTCACGGCAGATTGGTGCTGAAGGCTACCGATTGCCCTGCGTGACCGTCCAGGTTGATCCCGAGATGCCCGCCCTGCTGCGTGGTTCCAGTGGTTCGGTTGCCGCTGCCCTGATCGATGCCCGCCTGCGCCGCCTGGTGGCCCTTCAGAATGAGGTCCTCGCCGATCGGGATCCGGAACCTCTGCATCAGATGCGGGTCAGTTTCCGGCGGCTACGTTCCACGCTTGAGCAGTTCGCGCCTGCCCTTTGCCTCCCCGATGCCGCTGATCCACGTCGTGTTGCCCGCATTGCCCGCCGTCTGGGTCTGGCCCGCGATCTCGATGTGCTGCGGCGCCGCCTGGATGTCGATCTGGTGCCACTGCTGCCCGAGCGCGAACTGGAGCCGCTCAAGCCCCTGTTCAAGCAGCTCAGGCGTGAACGACGCCTGGCCTTTGAGGAGCTGCGCGATTGTCTTCAGGGTCGCCGGTACCTGAAGTTGCTGGCCAAGCTGCAGGGCTGGCTGAAGCAGCCCGTGTTCACACCCCTGGGTGAGGAGCCCTTGCTGGCCTGGCGCAGTGAATGGCTGCAGGCCTGTCTGGCCGGGCTCACGACCCTGCCGGGCTGGTGGGCGTCCAACCCCTACGACCCCACCGCGATCGCCGAGCTGCATGGCCTGCGGCGTCGCATCAAGCGAGCCCGTTATGGCCTGAGCAATCTGCGGGCTGTTGATCCGGATCGCATCGGGCCCTGGTTGGCCCGTCTGCGGCAGCTTCAGGGCCTCCTGGGTGACCTCAATGATCTGCAGCTGATCGATGCTGCTCTGCATCGTCAGCTGGATGGCAGTCCCGACCAGCTTCTGCCGGCGTTGTGCAGCCTCATGGCCGAACAACGCGTTCAGGCCTGGCAGCAATGGCAGGTGCAGGCGGAACCACTGCGCAGCGCCGAGGGCCGTGCCGAGTTTCACAGCCTGGCGTTGATCCAGGCCTGAAGCGGATGTTCACCAGCTCTTAATCTGTTCATAACGACCGCGGGTTGCTTGGTTTTTTAGAGGTTAAGAGCTGGTTTCTGCTCCATTGTGATGACCCTGGCTCGCCGCCTGGCTCCCGCGTCCGCCTCTGCTCTTCTGCTCGCCGGAGCTGCTGTAGGGGCCGCTCCGGCTCTCAACGGCGCTGGTGCGACCTTCCCGGCTCCCCTCTACCAGCGCTGGTTTGCCGATCTCGCGGCCCGTGGTGTGGCCCGCGTCAACTACCAGTCCGTTGGTTCAGGGGCCGGTATCCGCCAGTTCGTGGCTGGCACGGTTGATTTCGCCGCCAGCGATGAGCCGATTCAGGCGGATGAAGCCGCCCGTGTCAGCCGTGGGGTTGTCCAGCTGCCGATCGTGGGCGGCACGATCGCCATCGCCTACAACAAGGCCGACTGCAAGGGGCTGAAGCTCACCCAGAAGCAGCTGGCCGATATCTTCCTGGGTCGGATTCGCAGCTGGGAGCAGCTGAAATGCGGTAAGGGCAAGCTCACCGTCGCCCATCGCTCCGATGGCTCCGGTACCACTTTTGCCTTCACCAACTCCCTCAGTGCCTTCTCCGCCGATTGGAAGAGCAAGGTGGGCGAGGGCAAGAGCGTGCGCTGGCCGGTCGGCATCGGCGGCAAGGGTAATGAGGGCGTGGCCGGCATCCTTCTCAATACACCCGGTGCGATCGGTTATCTCAACCAGGCCTATGTCAAGGGTGCTCTGCGTCCCGCTGCCCTGCAGAACCGGGCCGGTCAGTTCGTGCTGCCCAACCTTCGCAGCGGTACGGCAGCCCTGAACAACATCCGTCTGAATGCGCAGCTGGCCGGAGAAGATCCCAACCCCGCCGGTGCCGGGAGCTATCCAATCACCACCTTGACCTGGCTCCTGGCCTATCAGCGCGGTAACGGCGCCAAGGCGGCTGAGCTGCGCGAGGTGTTCCGGGCGATGCTGTCGCCCCGCGCCCAGGGTCTGGCCGATGATCTCGGCTATGTGCCCCTGCGCGACGAACTGCTGCGCAAGGCCCGCGCCGCCGTTGCCCGCATCGGCAGTTGATCCGTCGGGTCGGCCGCCAGGACCTGCAGACCCCCTTGCGGTGTCTGCAGGTTGATCGTCGGCATCCGGTGGCCCCTACAGGCCAGGCATGGTCTGTAGGGGTCTTGCATGGATCCCGGTGACGCTAAACACCCCTTAACCGAATGACTACCGGAGCTTTGCCGCCAACGTCGGTGCCGCTCCATACAGTCATCCCCAAGCCTCCGCAAAACGGCTCGATGGTCTTCACTCCCCACGGCCAGCAGGGTATTCGCACCAGCCTGGAAGATACATATCAACGCCGCGACCTTGTGCACATGACGGCTGGTAGCCGCGTGCCGCTGTTGCGCAATCACATCTGGCTCGTGACCCGTGGCATGGTCAAGCTGAGCTGCATCACTGAGCATGGTGATGATCTGGTTCTCGGACTGGCCGGTCCCAATGAACCCTTTGGTGAGCCGCTCACCAACAGCGACCTCTACGAAGCCACCACCCTCTGCGACAGCGATCTGCTCTGCATTCCGTTCGAGGAGATCGACAGCACTCCCCATCTCGCCGTCACGCTTGTGCGGGCGATGGCCAGTCGCATGCGCCAGTCCGAGGCCTTGATCGCCCTGCTCGGACTGCGCCGGATTGAAGAGCGTGTGCGCGGCTTCCTTGAGCTGCTGGCGCAGGACTACGGCCAGCCCTGCGAGCAGGGTCTGCGCCTGAACCTGCGTCTCACCCACCAGGACATGGCCAGCGCCCTGAGCACCACCCGCGTGACCGTGACCCGGGTGCTCGGCCTGCTCAAGGAGGAGGGGTGGCTGCAGCTGGATCATCAGCGCCAACTGGTCGTCAGCCATCTGCCCCGCTGATCGCCGGGCCCTCAGGCCTGCGGCAGCAGCAGCTCAAGCACCGCACCACCCTCGGGGTGATTACGGGCCCGCACCAGTCCCCCCTGGGAAAGGGCGATCTGCTGCACGATCGCCAGTCCGAGGCCACTGCCCACCCGTGGGGCCCGGGCCCGCGAGGGATCGCCCCGGTAGAAGCGCTGAAACAGCCGCTGCAGATCCACTTCGCTCAGGCCTGGCCCCTGATCGTGCACGCCGATCAGGCACCAGCGATCACGGTGCTCGATCGTCACCGTGATCGTCCCGTCATCGGGGCTGTAGCGCAGGGCGTTGTCCAGCAGATTCAGCAATGCCTGATGCAGCCGTGCCGGATCCACCGCCGACCAGCGGGCCTGGTCACGCCCCGGATGCACCTGTAGCCGCACCCGCCGCTCCATCGCCAGCGGTTCCAGCGTCGCCCAGACGCTACCGAGCACATCGCGCGGGTCGAGGCTGCTCTGCCGCCGTGCCTCGGCCACCGGTGTGTTCTCCAGCCGTGACAGCACCAGCAGGTCGTTCACCAGCTCCTGTAGCCGCCGCAGCTCGCGCTGCAGCCGCATCACCAGCGGTTGCAGGGGGCCCTCGATCCGGTCCGCCAGACTTTCACCCACCAGCATCAACGCCGTGAGCGGGGTGCGCAGCTCGTGAGCCACATCACTCACCCAGGCCTCCTGGCGCTCCAGTTGGCTCTGCAGTGGGTTGCGTCCCTCCAGAAGCACCGCCACCCAGCCGCCGCTGCCGGGCAGCACCCGCAGTTCCAGACTGCCCCCCGGCTGCAACCAGCTGCCCCGTTGGGGTCGATCGCTGGCCCTGGCCAGGGCCACCAGATGGCTCACATCCTCAACGGGTTCGAGCAGCGCCAGGGGCTGCCCCAGCAGCGCCAGTCCCTGCTCCAGCTGCAGCAGCTGCTCGGCCCGCTGGTTCAGGCTGGCGAGGCTGTCATCCGGCGCGAGCACCAGCAGTCCCTGGGGCAGCGCCTCCAGCCAGCCCCGCAGCTGGGATGGTGGCACCGTCCAGGGTTCGCCAGGTCCTGGTGTGGCGCTGCGCCGACGCCGTCGTGGCGCCCGCCGTTCCCGCAGCCACCAGCCCAGTCCGACACCGCCGCCCAGACAGACCAGCGGGTTCAGCAGGGCAGCGACGAAGGGGCTGAGGACTGAGCTGCTCGCCATGGGCTCAGCCGAAGCGGTAGCCGAAGCCCCGCACGGTCACGAGGTGGCTGGGGCGTGACGGATCGTCCTCGATCTTTTCGCGCAGCCAACGGATGTGCACGTCCACCGTCTTGCTGTCGCCGATGTAATCGATGCCCCAGACCTGCTCGATCAACTGATCGCGGCTCCAGACCCGCCGTGGGTTCTGCATGAACAGCTCCAGCAGTCGGTACTCCTTGGGCGACAGCTTCAGCTCAAGGCCGTCGCGGGTGACCCGGCATTCACCGGGATAGAGGCTCAGGCTCTGATGGCGCAGCTCTGTCGGGCTGGCCGCGCCGCTGCGCTGTCGTCGCAGCAGGGCGCGGCAGCGGGCCACCAGTTCCCGCAATCCGAACGGTTTCACCAGATAGTCGTCGGCGCCGACCTCAAGCCCAAGCACGCGATCGGTCTCGCTGTCCCGGGCGCTGATCACCAGGATCAGCGGCGGCTGTCGCGTACCCCGCAGCCGCCGGCAGAGGTCGAGGCCGTTCAGGCCCGGCAGCATCAGATCGAGCACCACCAGATCAAAGGGCGCGTCGCAGAGCATCTGCCAGGCCTGTTGACCATCGGCGGCGGTGCTCACGGCGAAGCCCTCCAGGGCCATCGCCTCGCTGACGGTCTCCCGGATGGTGTCGTCGTCCTCCACCACCAGCAGGCGGGCCTGATCAGGTGAGGGGGAGCTGTGCATGGATCGATTGTCGGCGGCCGTGCGTGTAGCGCTCGACACCTTGGCCAGCTCAGATTGGCCAGCTCAGATGCCCAAGGTGTCCGGTTGTGCTGCCCACGCGCCTGCTGCCGGCGCTCAGCCCTGCTCCTCCAGTGGGCAGCGGGTGAGCGCAGGGTCGGTGAGCCGCTCCAGCACCCGCTGCAGATCCACCGGGGAAAGCTCGCCGTCGCTGCCCCATTTCAGGCTTGTGTTGCCGTGCCCACTGTCGTTGCCTGATTCGGGCTGATGGGCGAACGGCTGGGGAAATCCGGATGTGTCGGGAGCCATTCCGAAGCGGGAATGTCAGCGAATCCACACTAGGCGGTGGCTGTCGCGCCGTCGTCCGATCGCCTCGGGCGCCGGACTGCATCGATCCTCTGCGATCGGCGGTTGCCTGCCCGTCACCCACCATGTCTCTGGTTAGATCATGGGTTGAATACCGTTCGGCATCGGCTGGCCATGGCCCATCACCAGGTCCTGATTGTGGGAGGCGGCGCGGCTGGTCTCACCGTCGCGGCTCGCCTGAGGCGCCTCAGGCCCTCCCTGGATGTGGCCATCCTCGAGCCCGCCACCGATCACTACTACCAACCCGGCTGGACCCTGGTGGGCGCCGGCGTGTTCAGCCTGGAGGAGACCCGTCGCAACGAAGCCGAGCTGATTCCGGCCGGGGTCCACTGGATTCGCGAAGGGGTCGCCGGCTTCCAGCCCGACGCCAACAGTGTCACCACCACCGGCGGCCAGTTGATCAGCTACGACGCGCTGGTGGTGGCCACCGGCATGAAGCTGTGCTGGGACAGGATCAAGGGTCTTCCCGAAGCCCTCGGTCAGGGCGGTGTCTGCAGCAACTACTCGCGTGAGCATGCTGCCTACACCTGGGAGTGCATTCAGGGCTTTCAGGGTGGCAATGCGGTGTTCACCTGCCCGCCGATGCCGATCAAGTGCCCCGGCGCGCCCCAGAAGATCGCCTACCTCGCCGATGACGCCATCAAGCGTGATCCGGCCCTGGCCGCCAGGAGCAAGGTCATTTATGCCACGGCCACGCCCGGCATCTTCGGGGTGCCCACCTACGCCGCGCCCCTGCGCGAGGTGGTCAAGCGCAAGGGCATCGATGCCCGCTACAACCACGTGCTGATCGAGGTCCGGCCCGACAGCAAGGAAGCTGTCTTCCGGGTGCAGCCGGCCAGCCCTGCCGATAGCCAGGGGGAGGAGTCCCGCGAGGAGGTGATCTCCTACGACCTGCTGCATGTGACCCCGCCGATGGCGGCGCCGGATGTGGTGGCCCAGAGTCCCCTGGCGGCGGCCAGCGGTTTCGTCGATGTCGACAAGCATTCGCTGCAACATGTGCGGTTCGCGAACGTGTTCTCGCTCGGGGATGTCAGTGGCATGCCCAACTCCAAGACCGCCGCTGCGGTTCGCGGCCAGGCGCCGGTGTTGGTCGACAACCTGCTGGCCCAGCTGGATGGTGCCACCGGCCATGGCGCCTATGACGGCTACAGCTGCTGCCCGCTGATCACCGGCTACGGCAAGACGATCATGGCCGAGTTCAACTATGAGCAGCAGCCGGTTCCCTCGTTCCCCCTGGATCCCACTCAGGAGCGCTGGAGCATGTGGATCGTCAAGACCAAGATGCTGCCCTGGCTCTACTGGAACCGGATGCTGCGCGGCGCCGATCACGAACGTCGCTTCATTCCCGGCCTGAAGCGCTGAACGCTGAGCTGAACCTCAGGCCGCCAGGGCACCGCCGCAGCTGGAACCGCTGCCGGCGGTGCAGCCGTGGCAATGGTCTGCCACGGTGATGGTGGTGGCGGCCGGGTCCCAGCTCAGCAGGTCCGCCAGGCGGCGCGGTTGGGGCAGCGCAAGGCCCAGCTGCTGGTTGAAGTCGCAGTCGTAGAGATGGCCCAGCCAGTCGACGCTGACCAGGGACCGGCACATCACGTGCTCGAGATTGTCCGGCCGATGGCTGCGGCGCAAGAGCTGCAGGTAGTCATCCCAGGCC
>RFPK01000071.1 GCA_009926195.1 Synechococcaceae bacterium WB4_1_0192
TGGCACCCCACAACCCAGGTGGCCACCAGCCCCGAACCGCTGCCGGTGCGCGCCGCCCGCGGCTGCGAACTGGAGCTGGCCGATGGCCGGCGCCTGATCGATGCGATCAGCAGCTGGTGGGTGACGCTGCATGGCCACGCAGAGCCGAGCATCGCCGCCGCGATCGCCCGCCAGGCGCAGCAGCTGGAGCAGGTGATCTTTGCCAATTTCAGCCATGCGCCTGCCGAGCAGCTGGCGACACGGCTCAGTGCCCTCACCGGCCTGGAGCGGCTGTTCTTCTCCGACAACGGCTCCACCGCCGTGGAGGTGGCCCTGAAGATCGCCTGGCAGTGGTGGCGCAATCAGGGCGAGAGCGAGCGCCGTCAGCTGATCGCCTTCGAGGGCTCCTATCACGGCGACACCTTCGGTGCCATGGCCCTGGGGGAGCGCTCCCTGTTCACCGCCGCCTACGAGCCGCTGCTGTTCGATGTGGCCCGCGTCGCCTGGCCCCACACCCACTGGCACGACGACGGCGTCGTGGCCCGTGAAGCCGCCGCGCTGCAGCAGCTCGAGCGGGCCCTGCAGACGCCCACCGCAGCGGTGATCCTGGAGCCTCTCATCCAGGGCGCCAGCGGCATGCGAGTCGTCCGCCCCGCGTTCCTGCGGGCCGTGGCCGAGCGCGTCAGGGCGGCCGGCGCCCTGCTGATCGCTGATGAGGTGATGACCGGCTTCGGCCGCACCGGGGCCCTGTTTGCCAGCCAGCGCGCCGCCATCCAGCCCGACCTGATGGCGCTTTCCAAGGGCCTCACCGGGGGCTTCCTGCCCATGGGCGTGACCATGGCCAGCGAGCGCCTCCATCGGGGGTTCGTCAGCGAGATCCCGGCCCACACCTTTTTCCACGGCCACAGCTTCACCGCCAACCCGCTTGGCTGTGCCGCTGCCCTGGCCAGCCTCGATCTGCTCCAGGCCGATCCCGGCCGTTTCCAGGATTTCGAGAGCCGCCATCGGCCCCTGCTGGAGGAGCTCAGTGCCCTGCCACAGGTGCGGCGCCCCCGCTGCCTTGGCACCATGGCGGCCTTCGATCTGCAGGTGGGCGAGGCCAGCTACCTCAACCCCGTGGGCAAGGTGCTTCAGCGGCTCTGCCTGGAGCAGGGCGTCTACCTTCGTCCGCTTGGGGATGTCGTCTATCTGCTGCCGCCCCTCTCGATCAGTGAGGCGCAGCTGCAACGCTGCTACGGGGCGATCGCCGCTGCGCTGCCCTGCCTGCTCTGATCGCGCAGGCGGCGCCCGAGCAGCAGCAGCCCCAGCACTGTGGTGGCACTCACCATCAGCACCAGGGCGGAGTACTGCGTGGCTGTGATCAGCCCGCCCGCCAGGGCTGTGGAGGCGAACACCAGGCCGGGCAGCCCGCGGGGGATCAGCCCGAACACCACGACCCAGCGGTCCACCCCGGCGGCGCGATCGGCGGCGCTGATGCCGAGCCCGCACAGCAGCTTGCAAGCCACGGCCAGCAGCAGCAGCAGCAGGGCCATCCCCCAGGCATCCGGCCGCAGCAGGCTGGCGGCCTGCACCCGCATGCCCACACTCAGGAAATAGAGGGGCAGAAACACCTCCGAGAGCAGGGCCAGCTGGCTGCGCAGGTCGCGGGCTGCGGCGCTCTGCTCCGGCAGGGGAGCCAGGCGCCCCAGCAGGACCCCACCCCAGAGGGCGCCGAGCAGGCTGGTGAGCCCGCAGAGCTCGCCCAGCCAGCTGCAGCCGATCAGCAGAATCAGCACACCCAGCAGATCCGGGCGCCAGGGGCCATGCCGCCGCAGCCACAGGCGGCTCAGCGGCAGGCTGGCGGTCACCAGCACCACCCCCAGCAACGGGCCAGCCCCCATCGGCACACCGCCAGGCGTAGTGGTGGTCGCCCCCAGCAGCATCGAGATGGTGAGCAGCGCGATCGCGGGCAGGTCATCGAGCACCGACACCCCCACCAGCAGCCGGGCTGAGGGGGTGTGCAGCGAGTCGGCCTGGGCCAGGGCGCGCAGGGTGACGCCGGTGCCGGTGGCGCTCAGCACCGCCAGCCAGAGCAGCGTGGTCGCGGTGCTGAGCGCGAAGGTCTGCTGAAGCGGCCACCACAGCAGCAGGGGTGCCAGGGCCGAGAGCAGCACGGTGCGCAGCACGGCCGCTGGCCTTGATCCCAGCAGGCCGCCGCGCACTTCCAGCCCCACCTGGAAGAACAGGCTCAGCACCCCCAGCTCGGTGAGGCCGGCCAGGGGGGCGACGCGGCTGTAGGGCAGCACGGTGTTGCCGAGCACCACCCCCACCACCAGCTCCAGCACGATCGCCGGCACGGCCCAGCGGGCCAGCCGTGAGGCCGTGAGCCGGGCCAGCAGCACGCCGATCAGCAGCAGCAGCAGGGTGCTGAGCACGGAGGAGCCCATCGATGCTGCGTCCTGAACGGATGGTGGCGACCCGATCAGCCTGGCAGGATCACCCGGTCGATCACGTGCACCACACCGTTGTCGCAGACGACATCGGCGCTGACGACGGTGGCGTTCTTCACCTCGAACGGCTCAGCCCGGCGGATCGGCACCGGCGCCCTTGAAGGCCCCGGCTGCGGCTGCGGTTTCGAGAATCGTGGCCATCGGCTTCGGTGTCGGGTGGGTCAGCGGTAGTCCTGGCTCTGGATGTCGGCGAGGCGGGCTTCAGGCCGCAGGAAACGATCCATCTGCGCTTCGAAGAAGCGGCGATTGGCCAGCAGGTGCTCCGGGTCGGTGTCGTCCAGCGGGTAGAGCAGGGCGCAGCGCAGGGCCTGGATCACCGCCGAGGTGACGTTGTACATCGAGCGCTGGAAGGTGATCCCCAGCTGTACCAGTTCGTCCTCCTCGCCGCGGCGATGCTGTTGGTAGATCTCGCGCAGGTAGGGCGGCAGGAAATGCAGCATGTCCTGCATCAGCAGCGTCGGCGGAATGCCGGCCGAGCCCACTGGGTACACGTCGGCGTAGAGAATGCCGTAGTGGAAATCGGCCTGGTCCGCCGGCACCTGGCCGGCCTGGGCGTTGTAGCTCTTGGTGCCGCGGAACGGTGATGTGCGGTAGAACACCGCCTCCACGTAGGGCAGCGCCGCTTCATAGAGCCAGGTGAAGCCCTCGCTCCTGGGGATGATCTCGTGGCACTCCTCGCCGATGTAGAGGTGGTGATAGATCGGCCGTCCTGCCACGGCGAAGATGCCGTTCACCAGGAAATCCATCGCCTGCGGCACTGAGGTGAGTTTGCCCTCGTCGTAGAGGTCGCTCATCTCAAAGAAGACCGGCGCCATCACCTCCCAGAACAGGCCGAGGTTGGCGTAATAGGACAGCTGGCGCACCTGCTCCAGGAACATGTCTGGAAACAGCCTGTAGAGGCCCAGCATCAGCGGGTTGCCCTTGAAGTAGGCCTTGATCGCCCGATCGGCGTTGGTCTTGTAGGCGTCGCTCTCCAGGTAGTCGTTGAAGCGACCACCCATGCCCTGGTGCCAGAACATGGCCTGCATGCAGGCCTCGGCGAACTCCATGTTCACCCGGTCGTGCCAGAGGTGATGGAGCAGCTTGGGCATGCGGCCGGTTTCGCCGCGCTCCATGAAGGCCAGCAGCTCCGGATGGGCCTTCTCGGTGCCGCGCCAGATGCGCAGCTGCGACTGATCACCGGCGTAGCTGTTGGGCCGATCGAGATACTCCTGGGAGATGAAGTACTTGAAGGCCGGCAGCGGGTTGAGGAACACCCGCTCGGCGATGTAGAGCAGGTCGCGCCAGTAGAAGTCCATCGGCACGGCGTAGGCCTTGTAGATGCCGATGATCTGCTTGAGGTTCTCCGGCGTGTCGGGCAGCATCGAGCCACCCGCCTCGAGCCGGTGGATCACCTCGGCGTAGCGATGCGTGGAGGGGGGAATCAGCGGAGCCTGGGTGCGCTCCGGAGCGATGGTGGCGGTCATGCGGGGAGCTGCGACGGGGGAACAGGAGCGAGGGCGATCACGGTGACCGACTCACTGGAGCGCAGGGCCAGCGGAGCGGTGGCCGCTTCGCTGAAGCCGGTGAGGGCGGTGGGCCAGAGGCCCGTGAACAGAACCAGGCCGGTGAGCACCAGGGCTGGGACGCGCTCGCTCCAGCGGGTGCTGATCCAGTCGGCCCGGTCGTTGTCCAGCCGTCCGAAACCGACGCGGTTGAACAGGCGAACGGCGTAGACCGCCGTCAGGCCCGACGCCAGCAGGCAGACCAGCGTCGGAATCGGGAAGGCCACCCAGCTGCCCTCGAACACCAGCAGTTCGGCCACGAAGCCCGCCAGGCCCGGTACGCCAGCGGCGGCCATCAGGGCCACCAGCATCAGGCCGAGGGTGAAGGGCAGGCCGCGCTGCGGATTGAGCAGACCCGAGAGCTCGGGGATTGCCGTGGTGCCCGTGCGGGCTTCGATCAGGCCGACCAGGCAGAACAGCAGGGCGATGATCAGGCCATGGGCCAGCATCTGGGCGATCACCCCCTGCAGGCTCAGGGGTGTGGCCGCCGCCAGGGCCAGTACCAACATGCCCATGTGGCCCAGGGAGCTGTAGGCCACCAGACGGCGCATGTCGAGCTGGGCGATGGCATTCAGGGCGCCATAGGTGGCGCTGATGGCGCCGATCGCCGCGATCCAGGGCGACCAGGCGCTCCAGGCATCGGGTAGAAAACCAACGCCGAAGCGCAGCAGCCCGTAGGCCCCGAGCTTCGAGACGGCACCGGAGAGCAGCATCGCCACCGGGGTCGGCGCCTGGCTATAGGTCAGCGGCTGCCAGCCATGCAGCGGCACGATCGGCAGCTTCAGGCCGAAGGCCAGCAGCACCAGCGCCAGGATCCAGCGCTGCTGATCCGGTGTCAGGCTGTGGTCGGCCAGGGCTGCGTAGCTGAAGTCGAGGCCTCCGGGATTGAGCCAGCCGAAGGCCAGCACCGCCGCCAGCAGGGCGATGCCGGACACCGCGCCATAGATCAGAAAGCGGATGGCGGCACCGGCACGTCGCTGGTTGCCCCAGATCGCCACCAGCAGGGTGGTGGGGATCAGGATCAGCTCGTAGGCCAGCACGAACAGCAGCGCATTGCGGGCCAGGAATGAGCCGATCAGGCCGAGGTTGGTGGCCAGCAGCAGCGGAAAGAACAGGCGCGGGCGGCTCTGGTCGCCCGGTGCTGCCAGCACCGCCATGGCGGTGAGCAGAGCCGCCAGCAGCACCAGCGGCAGCGACAGGCCATCAAGGCCCAGCTCCAGTCGCAGGCCGAGTCGGGGCAGCCAGCTCAGGGTCAGGTCGGTGGGTGGATGGCGCCACAGCCAGAAGCCGAGGGCCAGCTGCAGCAGGGGTGCCAGCAGGGCCCCCCGACGCACCCAGCCGGAGCCGGTCGGCAGCAGGGGCAGCAGCACGCCGGCCAGCAGTGGCAGCAGCGGGAGGAGCAACAGGGTCATGGCAGGCACAGCAAGGGGTCTGGAGTCATGACGGGATCAATGGGCCAGCAGCCAGGCGGCCATCAGCAGCACGCCGAGCACCAGGGAGAGGGCATAGGCCTGGGAGCGGCCCGAGGTGGTGAGGCTCAGGCGCCGGGCCCCTTCGAGCGCCACCTCGCCGGTGCCGCTGCTGAAGCCATCCACCAGGCGCAGGTCGCTCCAGGCGCTGAGGCGGGCCAGACCCACCACCAGGGCCACCACGGTGCGGTGATAGAAGGCCTCCGTGTGCATGTCCTCCGCCAGCCAGTGCTGCAGGCCGCCGAGGCCCGAGGGCAGCTCCGCCAGCGGGTGCGGCCGCAGGTAGAACCAGGCCGAACTGCCGGCGCCCACCAGCGTTGAGGCCAGCAGGGGCCAGCCCATTGGCCCCCAGCCCGGCAGGGGCGACAGGTTGTACAGCCCGATGTGCACGAGCAGTTGCGGGATGTGCAGCACGAGGCCCATCAACACGAGCGTGGGCAGCACCATCAACCAGAGCACCTCAGCGGATCGGGTCGTGAAGGGGGTGGGACGACCGCCCCAGATCAGGCCGAACACGCGCAGCAGCGAAGCGCTCAGCAGGGCATTGGTGAGCAGCACCAGACCCCCCAGCAGCCAGGGCAGACGGCTGGCTGCCGTCAGCTCCAGCAGTTCGCGCAGGGCGGCGAAGCCGCCGAAGGGGGGCAGCCCCATCAGGCCGGCCGCGCCCACCAGGAAGGCGATCCCGATCAGCGGCCGCCGGCTCCACAGACCGCCCAGCTGGGTCAGGTCCTGGGTCACGTTGCTGATCACGATCGTGCCCACCGCCATCAGCATCAGGGCCATTGGCAGCGGATACACCAGCAGCAGGTGATCGGCCACGCCGATGCCGCCAAGACCCACCGCCACGAACAGCAGCCCCAGCCAGCTGCTCACCAGGAAGCTCATCGCCCGCTTCACATCCACCTGCCCAAGGGCGATCAGCGCCGCCACCAGGGCCGTGGTGCCGCCCACCACCACCAGCACCCCCTGCACGAGCGGGCTCAGTTCGATCAGGGGCTCGAGGCGCAGCAGCACCCAGGCACCGCCGATCACCACCACCGAGTTGCGCAGCACCGTGGAGGGCAGCGGACTCTCCATGGCTTCATCGAGCCACAGGTGAAGCGGGATCTGGGCACACTTGCCCATCGGCCCGGCAATCAGGGCCAGCAGGATCAGCTGGAAGCCGGGCGGCAGGGGCTCGCCGTTGTTGGTGATCTCAGCAGCCCAGCCCTGCAGGCCGTGGAAGTTCCAGGTGCCGGTGAGGGGCAGCAGGGCGATCACACCGGCCAGCAGCACCAGGTCGCCGATGCGCTTGGTGAGGAAGGCATCCCGTGCTCCCTTCACCACCAGGCTCTGGTTGTACCAGGTGCCAACGATGATGTAGGTGCCCAAGGTGAGCAGCTCCAGCAGGACGTAGCTGAAGAACACCGAGTCGGTCAGCACCAGGCCGCACAGGCCAGCCTCGAAGAAGCTGAGTGCTCCGAAGAAGCGAGGCCAGCCCCAGTCCATCTCCAGGTAGCCGATCGAGTACACCTGCACCAGCACGTGCAGGCCGGTGATCACCGTCATGGCGATCAGCCCTGGTTCGCTCACCAGTCCGTCGAAACCGACGCGCAGCCCGGCGGTATCGAGCCAGGTCCAGTGGAAGCTCGGCGGGGCGTAGAGCGCCGCCGCCCCGGCGGCGGAGTTGCTGTGCAGGCCGATCAGGGCCAGCAGGCTGTGGCAGAAGGCGATCGCCACCATCAGCAGGTTGATGTAGCCGCTGGGCCGTGGGCCGGTGCGGCGGATCAGCCCGGGCGACCAGAGCAGGCTGAAGGCCGCCCCCACCAGCGGATACAGGGGCACCAGCCAGGCCGTCTCAATCCAGGACACGGTCATCGGCAATCAGAGCGACAGGCAACGGAGAACCGCTGGAACCGGCTGTGGTGCCGGCGATCTGTTCGATCGCGGCGGGCCGGACCTCCGACGTGGCCGGAACGGTAGAAACCGCAGGGCTCCATTGGGCCTGGCCTGAAACAGCTGTTGCTGATCGGCCTGTTAAGTGCGGCTGATCGGATCAGCCCGCCAGCTCAGGCCGGCAGGTAGTAGCGCACCAGCGTGAACACCCGGTTGCGGTGGGCATCCAGCGCACGCCGCATGTTCAGGCCCCGCTGGTTGAGCAACACATCATCGAAGCGGTAACGGGGAATGGCCATCGGCATCACGATCGTGAAGCTCGTTTCGGGATGGCGCTGTTCCTCGGCATCCACGAAGGACACGAACGGATCGATCAAGGATGCGAATGGGCTCTCCAGCAGCTCTAACTCCAGCCCTTCGCCAGTGCCGATGCTCTGCTGCCACTGCTTGCGGAGCAGCTCGCGGTCATCACCCTCACCGCAGACCCAGACCCCCACCACGCGATCGGAGATGGTGCAGGCGTAGCGCAGGGCCTCGAGGGCGGGCCGCCCCCAGGCGGGCAGCCAGACGATGCTCTGGTTGCCCAGGGGTTGGCTGCGCCGGGGCAGTCGGATCGTCAGGTCGTCGTCGGGCTGCAGGCGCAGAGCAGCCTGAACGCGCCGATAGCGCCGCCGAATCCGGGCCAGGGCCAGCACCAGCAGCGGGATGGCGATCGTCACCGCCCAGGCGCCTTCGCCGAATTTGCTGATTACGATCACCATCAGCACGAGGCCGGTGGCCACTGCCCCCAGGGCATTCATCAGCAACCGCCCGGTCCAGCCGTCGCCGCGGCGCCGCCACCAGCGCACCACCATCCCCGCCTGGGAGAGTGTGAACGCACAGAACACGCCCAGGGCGTAGAGGTTCACTGCCACTCCGGTTTCGCCGCCGCTGATCACAATCACGGCCCCAGCGGCCAGCAGCAGCACCAGGATTCCGTTCTGGAACACCAGGCGATCACCCAGCCAGGCCATCTGCCGCGGCAGGAAGGCATCGTTGGCCAGCATCGCAGCCAGCCTGGGGAAATCGGCGAAGGCGGTGTTTGCCGCCAGGGTCAGGATCAGCAGGGTGCTGATCTGCAGCGTCCAGTAGAGCGGGCTGGATGCTCCGAAGATGCGCTGGCCGATCTGGGCCAGCACCGTCAGATCCGGCTGCGGAGCAATCCCATAGAGGAAGCCGAGCCCACTCACGGCCACAAACATCAGGGCCAGCAT
>RFPK01000072.1 GCA_009926195.1 Synechococcaceae bacterium WB4_1_0192
CCGCTCGCGGAAGGCGTCATCCAGATGGTGGACAAAACGCGGCTCGGCGTAGAAGAGCTGGTCGTCGCTGGCATCCCACTTGCGCCGCTGCGACTCGGAAAGCACCTGAACCGCCACACCACCGCCACAACCACGCCGGGACGCTAACGGCAGCGGGCGGGCTGCCGGGACGGCGCCGCTTCTAGCTTGCGGAGGCGTCTCCGGCGGCAGATCCCTTGAGCAGCACGACGCCAGCAACGGCGGACCTGGCCGTGATCGGTGCCGGCGTCAGCGGCTGCTCCCTGGCGGCTGCGCTGCGGCGGCTCGGCTGGGGGGGATCGCTGACCCTGCTGGAGATCGGCCGTGGCCCCGGCGGACGCAGCGCCACCCGCCGCTCCCGACGCGATCCGGCCCTGGCGATCAACCACGGCGCACCGCTGTTCAACATCACCGCCAGCCCGGAACCACAGCTGCTGGAGCCCCTGCGCCGGGGCGGCTGGTTGCAGCCATTTGCCGGTGCGAGCCACAGCCTGGACGCCAACGGGCAGCTCGGCCCCCTGGGGGCTGACCCGTTCTGCAGTGGCCAGCTCTGGCAGGGCCAGCCGCAGATGGACGACCTCTGCCGCGGTCTGCTATCCCTGGCCGCCGCCAGCGGCGGCTGGGATGACATCCCCCTGCAGCGGGCCGCCGCCCTGCTGGAGGATCCACAGCTCAACCGGGCCGCAGCCGCTCTGGCGGCGATCGACTCCAGCCCGGGCTGCCAGCTGCTGCTCACCCTGCCGGAGGCCACGGCCCAGCGCTGGCGGCTGCAACCGTGGCGCCTGCTCACCTTCACGGGCGCGGCGCAGCAGCGCTGGGGTCTGCGCCGCGTCTCGCAGCAACCGCAACGCGATGGCCGCTGGGCGGTGGTGGCGGAATCGAGCGCCGATTTCGCCAGCCGCCATCGACAGGTGTATGGCTCGCGCTCCTCGGCAGCCCAACTGCTCGGGGCACCCGCTGATCTGGAGGCGGAGCAGCAGGTGATGGCGGCCCTGGAGCGGGCCCTGCAGGCGGCACTCGGGCTGACCACCACCGGGGCCGAGCGCCAGCTGATGCGCTGGGGTGCCGCATTCCCGCACCCACCCGGCCTCGATCCGGCCCTGGCCCTGTGCCAGGCCAGTCGGATCGGGTTCTGCGGCGATACGATCGCCGGCCCCGGCTTCGGGCGGGTGGAGGGGGCCCTGCGCAGCGCTGAGGCCCTGGCGACACGGCTGCTGCCGCAGCTTTAAGCCGGCACCCGCAGGCCGAGCTCATCGAGCAGGGCCTTGTGGCGCGCCACCGGCACGAAGCTGTGGGCAGCCATGGCACCGCTGACGGCCACCGGCGGCACGCCGATGCCCGGGAATACCCCGGCACCGCAGAGCATCAACCCCTCGATCGGCGTGGTGCCGGTGGGGAACGGCGACTGATCGGCGCCGATGGCCGGGCCGTAGCTGCCCCGGTGCACACGCAGATAGCGGCGATGGCTGCGGGGGGTGCCCTGCAGCTCGATCACGATCCGATCCGCCAGATCGGGAATCAGCTGCACCAGCACCTGGTGGAACAGGCCGCAGCGCTCGGCCTTGAGGGCATCGTAGGCGCGGCTGCCGGGCTCGAGATCACGCCAGAGCTCCCAGGGCTCATTGGCCGGGGTGTAGCCATGCAGCACCTGATGGCCCGGTGGAGCCAGGGAGGGATCGAGCAGCGATGGCATCGACAGCACCAGCATGTTGCGCTCGGCACTGATGCCGCGCTGCCAGTCGCCCACCCAGACGTGGTGGATCGGCAGATCCTGGAGGGCATCGCCACGCAGACCGAGGTGCCAGTGCAGGAAGCTGCCGCAGGCGGGGGTGGACGAGCTCGCCGGGCTCGATCTCAAGGGCAAGATCGTGGTGCATGTGAACGGCGTGCCCAAGGGGCTGTCGGCGCCGCTGCAGGGCGGCGGCGCTGGTCTGATCCAGCGGCAGGCCGGAGATCAGGAACGACAGCATCTCCACCCAGTGGAGCAGGAAGGGATCGCGCAGATGCCGGCGCGCCAGCGGACCGAAGGCACCACCCAGGGCCGCCAGACGGGGGGCATGGCGCAGCAGGGCCGCAGAGCCGCGCGCCCCAAGGGCGCCGGCCATGCCGAGACCGGGCCGCAGGGCCAGCAAGGGCAGGGCGGTGACGGCGCGGCAATAGGGCTCGAGCCAGGCCATGAAGCCCGCCCATTCGTCGGCGGCGGCGGGACCGCGCAGCTGGCGCAGCAGCTCCAGGAACGGGTCGGCGCCGACACCCACGCGCAACTGACCTTCCGGCAGCAACAACCCCCAGTCCCGATAGGAGACCACGGGCAGCTCCTCACCGACGGCCCGCAGCACCTGGGCCAGCGGGTTGGTGGAGGGCCAGCGACCCAGGCCGCTCCAGAGCGACGGTCCTGATTCGAACTGAAAGCCGCGGCGCTGGAAGCCGTGGGTGGCACCACCGGGGCGATCGTGGGCCTCCAGCACCAGCACCTCAAGCCCATGCCGGGCCGCCATGGCCCCGCAGCAGAGTCCGCCCAGGCCGCTGCCGACCACGATCAGATCAGGGCTGCTGGTCAAGAGCGGGACACGACGATGCCACCGATCATGGCCGCCAGGGGCAGGCAGCCGGTGCCAGTCCCGCTCAGGCGGCCGCCAGGGGGGCCGATTCCACCAGCTCCGGGGCCAGCCGCAGGCCGCTCTCGCCGGCGGGGACCACCAACAGCTCGGCCTGGCGGATGCGCGAGATCAGCCGGGTCGCCGTGACGCGGGTGGTGCCGATCAGCTCGCCGATGCGCTCATGGGTGAGGCGGAACGGCAGATCGCACCAGGCCCCACAACGGCGGCCGAGACGACGCACCAACAGACCGAGCAGGGCATGCAGTCGCTGCTCGGCGCTGCCGAGATGGCGGATGCGCAGGAGCTGGAGGGTCCACTCATTGACCGGATCAACGCCATCAGCGCCGCCAGGCTGGGCCGCACCGCGGAACAGCAGCGGCGTCAGCGCCTCGACGCAGATGCCCTCACTGCAGAGGCGATCGATGCGCAACTGATCACCCGGCTGCAGGAACGCGAGGGTCATGCCCTCGGTCTCCTCGCAGGGGCAGTACACCCGGGCCATACCCTCCAGCACCTCGATGCAGCTGGCCTGGTGGAGCAGAAGGGGATCCAGCAGCACCACCTGTCCGACCGGCAGGCGCACGGCACTGGCGGCGGAGTCGTGGTCAACGGAAGCGGAGAAGGGCATCAGATCGGCCGACGGGGCTAATTGCGAATGCGTCGCAACCTAAACAAGCCCCTGCTCTTTTGCAAGCGATTCTCAATACCAAGTATTGACAGCGGCCGCGGCCAGCGAAAAAGCCAGCCGGGCTGGCCGGCTGGCTCGCTGAGGAGGGGTGATGGGCCGAAGCGGCCACGGCTCACTGCCAGCCGTTGCTCTCCATCAGCCGCACCGCCGCCTTGTTCTTGGCGCCCATCTGCTCGGCCGACACCCCATCGGCGCGGAAGTTGCCGAAGCGCCGCAGGATCGGATCGTTGCCCGAGCCCTGGAGCGGGTACTCGTGGTTGGCCTCGGCGTAGCCGCGGCCGCCACTGGGCGACGCCAGAAACTCGATCAGCTTCAGGGCTGCCGCGGGGTTGGTGGCGGACTTCAACACGCCGGCACCGGTGATGTTGACGTGAGCGGGCGTGGGAATGATCACCTTGAGCCGACTGGCCAGGGTCTTGTCGGCAGCACCGCCATCCCCCGAGAGCATGCGGGCCACGTAGTAGCTGTTCACCAGCGCCACGCCGCACTGGCCGTTGCCGACGGCCCGGATCAGCGGCGTGTCCGAGGTGAAGTAGGCCTGGCGGACGTTCGCAGCCATCGCCCTGACCCAGGCGGCGGTGGCAGCCTCACCGCGCAGGATCATCTGATCGGCGACCAGCGACTGGTTGTAGACGCTCTTGCGATCGCGCAGGCAGAGCTTGCCCCGCAGGGCCGGCCTGGCCAGATCCGCGTAGGTGCGGATGCTGGCGGGATTCACCTGCTTCGGGTTGACGATCACCACCCGCAGCCGGCGGGTGAGGCCGTACCAGCGCCCCTTGGAATCGCGCAGGTTCAGGGGCACATCGCGCAGCAGTGCCGCCGAGGGAGACGGGCGGAACAGACCCAGATCGGCCGCCTGATCGAGACGGGCCGCATCCGCCAGCACCAGCACATCGGCGGGACTGTTGCGGCCCTCGCTGCGCACCCGCTGGATCAGGGCGTCGTCCTTGGCCTCCAGCAACCGGATGCGGATACCGGTGCGGGCGGTGAACTGCTGATAGAGCGCCTTGTCGGTGTTGTAGTGGCGGCCGGAATACACACCGATCTCCTGGCCCTGGGCCTCGGCGCGGGCACCGCCATCCCCGGCGCCCACCGCGCCGAGGGCCACGGCGGTGGCGGCCGCACCGCTCAGACCGAACAGCAGAGCCAGGCCCAGGCGCTCGGGTTGGCGGTGGCGCAGCCGGCGCAGGCGCAGCTGGGGCAGGAACGGCTTGAACAACGACGACACGGGAGAACGCTGGGGCTGGGCCGCACTCTGGCGCCGCCCCCATGCCCTTTGGAGACCGCCGAGCATCGGCCACCCGCCGCTGTCACATCGGTCACATCGAAGCCAGATCCGGCGCGGATCCCCCTGCCCCTAGCCTTCACGGCCATGACAACCGTTGCCCCGCCATCGCTGGTCTCGACGCCGCGGCGGAGTGCGCTCGGGTCCGGTGTGCTGCTGCTCTGCGCCCTGGCCCTGGCCCCCCTGGGGGGCCTGCTGCTTTTCGCGATCGGCGGACCCAGCGGTCTGAGCGGGCTGCAGCTGGGCAGCGATGGGGCCAGGCAGCTGCTGAACACCCTGATCCTGGTGCTGGGGGTGGGGCTGCTGGCCGCCCTGCTCGGCACCGCCAGCGGCTGGCTCACCGCCCGCTGCCGCTTCCCCGGCCGCCGCGGCCTGCGCGTCGCCCAGCTGTTGCCCCTGGCCACCCCCAGCTATCTGCTGGCCGCCACCCTGATCGACCTGGGCAGCCGGCTCCAGCTGCGGGTGCATGGCCTGCTCCCCACCACTGCCGTACTGGTGCTGAGCACGTACAGCTATGTGTTCCTGCTCTCCACCGAGAGCTTTGCCGTCAGCGGCCGGCGCCAGCTGGAGGCCTGCCGCAGCCTGGGTGTAGGCCCCTGGGGCAGCTTCCGGCGCGTGGCGCTGCCGATGGCCCTGCCCGCCATCGGCGCCGGCATGGCGCTGGGCGGCATGGAGGTGGTGAACGAACTGGGGGCGGTGGAACTGCTGGGGGTGCCGACCCTCTCGGTGGGCATCCTGCAGCGCTGGCAGCAGGACGGCGACCCCCAGGGGGCCGTGGCCCTGGCCCTGCTGGCGCTCCTGATCGTGGCGCTGCTGGTGGGCGCCGAGCGCAGCCTGCGCCGGCGCAGCCGTTGCTGGAACCTCGGCAACGATGGTGAGTCGGACCAGGGCTGGTCGCTGCAGGGCTGGCGCCGCTGGCTGGCCCAGGTGGTGTGTGGTCTGCCCCCGCTGCTGAGCCTGGGGCTCCCCATGCTCTGGGCAGCCCTCAGCTGGGATCAGCTGCGCGGCGAGAACGCCCTGGAGCTGCTTCAGCTGACGGGCCGCAGCTTCAGCCTGGCGCTGCTGGCGGCCCTGATCACGGTCGCCGCAGGGCTGGCCCTGGCCATCGCGCGCCGCTGGATCGCCAATCCGCTGCTGCAGCGCCTCACCTTCATCGCCGGGCTGGGCTACGCCGTGCCAGGCACCGTGCTGGCGCTGGCCCTGATGCTGATCGGCGGCCCCCTGGCCCTGGCGCCCCTGTTGCTGCTGGTGTGGGGCTACGGCGATCGCTTCCTGGCGGTGAGCAAGGGGGGCCTCGATGCTGCCCTCGAGCGCATTCCCCCCAGCGTCGATGAAGCCGCCACTTCCCTGGGCCTGAGCTGGCCAGGCGTGCTGCGGCGTGTGCATCTGCCACTGCTGCGGGGACCACTGCTGGTGGGCGGCCTGCTGGTGTTCGTGGACACGGTCAAGGAGCTGCCGCTCACCTTTGCCCTGCGCCCCTTCGATTTCGACACCCTTGCAGTGCGGGTCTATCAGTACGCGAGTGATGAACGGGTCGGCGCCGCCCTGATTCCAGCGCTGCTGATCCTGGTGCTCGGCCTGGTGGCGGCCTGCGCCCTGATTCCAAGCCTGGAACGTCTGGAGCGTCGCTGAGCGCAGGCCTCAGGGACGAGCGGCAGGAACGCGCGGGATCAGGGCGCGATCGATCAGGCGACCGCCCTGATCCCAGGCAGCCAGTTGCAGCACCTCCGGCCCGGCCTCAAGCTCCACGAAGCTGTGAACGCTGACGGCCCTGGCCGACTGGGCCGTGGCGATCACCGGCCGCAGGCTCGCACCACCACCGCCGACCACCAGATAGGTGATGCCGTCAATCGGCACGCTGCGCTCGTAGTTGTGCTCATGGCCGTTGATGTAGAGCTGAACGCCATGGGCCCGCATCATTGGCACCAGCCTGGCGCGCAGGCCCGGATCATTGCCATAGAGACCCGAGGAGTAGATCGGGTGATGACCGACCACGATCTTCCAGGCAGCCGTGCTCTTCGCCAGTGCGCTGCGCAGCCAGCTGAGCTGGCGCGTCCAGTCGGCATTGACGTTGGTATCCAGCATGAAGAACTCCACCGGTCCCCGGCGAAGGTTGTAGAAGCGGCCGCCCATGCCGAACGGGGCGTAGGCAACCTGGGGAGCCCCATTGGCGGTGCGGATGTCGTGGTTGCCGAGCACGGCGTGGAACGGCACACCGGCAGCCAGCAGTTCGGCGTAGGGCTTGCGGAACATGGACTCGATCAGGGCCATGTCGCCGGAGGGATAGATGTTGTCTCCCCCCAGCACGACCAGATCCACCGGGGCGCGGCGATGCACCGCCGCCATCTGCAGACCGACCGACCGTTGACTGGCATCACCGCTGCCGGTATCCGCCACAGCCAGGAATCGCAGGCTGGCAGGGCGACCCGGTAACGGAGCCGGTGCCGGTGATCCCTGGCCATGGCCCAGCAGCAGAACCGCCTCGGCGTCGGCGATCGCGGCGCTCAGGCGCTCGAGATAGTCGTGATCCAGGGGTGCCCGCTGCCCGGGCAGATCGCGCTCATGGCGGTGGCTGAGGTTCTGATCGCGGCCCCAGAGGCCGTGGGGGTGCAACTGCGCATGCTCCACCTCCTCTCCATCGAAGCGCCAGAGGCTGGCGCCGTGATGATCGAGCCGCACCACCAGGCGCACGGCTTGATCCCCGCGCGGACCCGGCGGCGCGGGCTCAGGATGCCCGGGCGTGATTCCGGCCTGCTGCAACAGACGCCGCAGACGCAACACCCCCTCTTCATCGAGCCAGGGGTGATGCAGCGACGGCGCCGCGTGGAGACACACGACCTGTCCGGCGGGCAGGCGCACCTGCAGGCGGTGGTCCGAGAGATGCTCCACCTCGGCACCGAGGCTGAGCAGCATGGCCTCGACCCGGGAGCAGCGCAGGCCGTGCTGCAGCGGATGGGCGAACAAGGCCTGCAGGGTCTGCTGATGCTGGCGCTTCATGGCGGCGGCGAGGCAGGGGCTCCGGCCGGACCCTATGCAGCAATGGCGCCACTCAGAGGTCGATGCAGCTCAGTCGCACCACCACTGCGCCACCACCTCGGGACTGCCGTACCAGCGGGAGCCGAAGGCCCCGCCATGGGCCACCCCCGGCAACACCAGGGTGCGGGAGCCTCGCAGGCTGGCCGACACCACCGGCACCAGGCCGTCACCGGGCAGCTCCGAGGATCCAGCGATGGCGCGGTAGGAGCCCGGCGCCAGACGTCGCGCCGTTGCGGAGCCATCCGCCGTCTGCAGGTCTCCGGCTATGGAGACATAGTCCACCGCATCGGCGAAGAAGGCGCCCGGGTAGCGACGATCCACCAGCTGCCGCAGTGCCGTGGCCCGCAGGGCAGTGTGGGGACTGCCGAGACAGAACAGGCGATCGGCCAGGGCCGCGCCGTTGTAGCGGCGTCCCGCGAAGGGCTCATCCCCCAGGAACAGGCGCAGCATCACGCCGCCGGAACTGTGGCCGATCAGCGTCACCTTGCCGGTGGGGGAGCAGCTGGCCAGCTCCTGCACCAGGGCGGCGGTGCGATCGAGCAGACGTCGCCAGCCCCATGCACCAACGGTGAGCAGCCAGTCAAGGCGGTTGGCCGGGACCAGCTGCACCGGCTGACCGCTGCGCTGCTCCAGCCAGTGCCGCATGGGTTGGTAGGCCTCGTCCGTGATCAGGAACCCACCGAGAATCACGATCGGCTGCGTTGCCATGGTTCGGTCGGTTCGGTTGGCGAGGGCTATGGTGACGTGTGGACGGAGCTGCAACCGGCAGTTCAC
>RFPK01000073.1 GCA_009926195.1 Synechococcaceae bacterium WB4_1_0192
CACGAGTACATCCGCCTCGCCGGCCGCGAAGCGCTCCAGCAGGCGACGGTGACCGTCGCGACCGCGGGTGGTGTCGCGATCAAAGCGCAACAGCCTCAACCCCTCCAGCTCCTGTTCCAGGTGCTCCAACACCCGCTGGGTGCCGGCACCGAATGGCTTGAAGGCGCTGGAGCCGCACTGGCCGCAGCGCTCCCCCAGCTCGGCCCGGTGGTCGCACCAGTGGCAGCGCAGCCAGGATCGCTCCCGCTGGCGGTGCACCGTCAACGCCACATCGCAGTGGGGGCACTGAACGACCTCACCACAGCTGCGGCAGCTCAGGAAGCTGCTGTATCCCCGCCGTGGCACCAGCACGACCGCCTGGCCACCCGCTTCCGTGAGGCGCTGCAGGCGCTCCATCAGCGGCCGGCTCACCAGGCGGCGATGGCCTTCGGCCAGTTCCAGGCGCATGTCCACCAGGTGGACCGGCGGCAGCGGCCGTTCACCGATCCGTTGCGGCAGTTGCAGCAATCGGCAGCTGGCCTGCGGCTCCTGGCAGGCCAGCCAGGTCTCCAGGCTGGGGGTGGCACTGCCCAGAAGCAGCCGTGCGCCGCTGCGCCTTGCCCGCAGGCGGGCCACATCACGGGCGTGGTAGCAGGGCATCGGGCTGTCCTGTTTGTAGGAGCGGTCATGCTCCTCATCGAGAACCAGCAGACCCAGGTCGCTCAGTGGCAGGAACACCGCTGAGCGGGTGCCCACCACCACCAGGGGCTCTGCCGTGGTGGAACCCTTATCGCTGCCCGTTGCCAGGGCCCGCCGCCAGGTGTTGATCCGCTCGGCATCGCTGCAACCGGAGTGGTATTCCGCCACCTGGGAGCCGAAGCGGGCGCGGCAGCGATCCAGCAGCTGGGGGATCAGGCCGATCTCCGGGGTGAGCAGCAACACCGACTGCCCCTGCTCCAGGCAGGCCGCCGCCGCCTGCAGGTACACCTCGGTCTTGCCCGCTCCGGTGACGCCCCACAGCAGCAGTTCAGCGCCCGCCGGCGCCGCCGTGATCGCATTCAGGGCGGAGGACTGGGCCTGGGTGAGCGTTCGCGCACTCTCCAGGGCACAGCCCTGCACCGTGTCCTGGCTGGCGCTGCGCCGTTGACGCCGCAGCAGACCGCGCCGCTCCAGGGTTTCTGCCACCGACCGGCTGACACCCGCCGCCTGCAGCAGCTCGATCTCGAGGCCGGTCCCATGGCGCTGTTCAAGCAGGTTGAGCAGAAGCCGCTGCCGCTCGGTCAGGTCCTCGCGCAGGGCCGCTCCGGCGTCCGCCACCAGCTCCAGCCAGATGCGCTGGCGTTCGCCAGCAGCGGCCCGCTGTGGGCGCTGGCCCAGCCAGCCGGGCGGCAGAGCGGCCTTGAGGGTACGGAAACGGCTGGTGTGACACGCATCGGCCACCGCGGCGATCAGCTCCTGCCAGGAGCCATCCACCGCCGCCGCCTGATGCAACGCCTCGATCGGCCTGAGGTTGTGGGGTTCCAAATCAGGCGGTGCTGCGTGAAGCAGTTCCACCACAAGGCCGATGTGGCGGCGTCCCCGCAGTTGCAGCCGCACCAGATCCCCGACCCCGATGGGCAGACGCTGGGGGTTGGCATAGGTGAACACCTGACCCTCGCGACCCGCTTCCAGCCAGACCTGGACCCAGCCGCCTGTCTCGTGATCGGGTTGCGTGGGTCTCAATCTTGCAAAGCTCACACGGGTTTCTTAAGATGATCGTGTTGAGCAGTCCAGAGGCTGCAGTCGGAACCCGGCAGAGTTCCGTCCAGAGGGAAGATCCTGAGGTGGCCAGAACCCCTGAGCCCCCGATCTGCGACCACCCCTGACAGCACTGCCCGGGCCAGCGCCCATCCCGTTCTGTCCGACCTGCCCGTAGCGATTCGACTGTCAACGACCCAGAGTCCAGCACGTTCCGTGGGGCTGGCTTGCGCATCCCGCTCCGGGATGTCTGTCCCCTATGTGGATTTGCCTGGACCCCACCTCAGGCGCCCGGTGCGTTGGCACCTTCCAGGCTCACCTCATCTGCGCCTGGCCGTCGACGTTTGACGATCGAACGTCGTGCCAGCCGGTCGTCCCCGATCGCCCGGTGAACAGCAGCGCTGCAAGCCTTCTCCTGGCCGGGCGGCGTTGTCCGGCCACCCTGGCCTGCCCCCGGAGCGATCGTCCCCGCCCGTCTCCGTAGCTCCAACCCCAGGTGCCTACGGTTCGCCTTCAAACCTGAGTCGGCGTCGAAGCAACGCCCCTCCTCCTAGCCCATAGCTCCCTACGCCCTCTGCTCTTCCACCCATGAGCCCTGCCGCCACCACCCCAACCAAGAAAGCTCCCCTCGAGATCCTGATGGTGGCCAATGCCTCTGGGGAAACCATCAAGGTCTCCAAGCCAAAGGCGAGCCGCAGCAAGGCCAAGGATCCTGAGTCGGCTGAGGGAGCGGCAGGGACCACGAAAGCCAAGGCCACCAAGGCCAAGGCGACCACCACAAAGGCGGCCACCACCAAGAGCAGCGGCACCAAGGCCAGTGCGACCAAAGCGAGTGCCAGCAAGGCAGGCACGGCAAAATCAACGACCACCAAGGCAGCGGCAGCCAAGACCACCAAGGCGGCCGGCAGCCGGAAGCCAAAGGCGGACGCTCCTGCCGATCTCGATGCCGCTGCTGATCAACTGCTGGCCGCCGCCGGCGGCGACGGCGTTGAGGCGAAGTCCGAGAAAGACGCCAAAGCGGCTAAAGCCCTCGCCAGCATCAAGGTGGGTCCGAAAGGCGTCTACACCGAGGACTCGATCCGGGTCTATCTGCAGGAGATCGGTCGCATCCGTCTGCTGCGGCCCGATGAGGAGATCGAGCTGGCCCGCAAGATCGCTGATCTGCTGCAGCTGGAGGAGCTGGCCGCGCAGTTTGAAACCGACAACGGCCATTATCCCGATACCAAGGAATGGGCCGCGCTGGTCGAGATGCCTCTGGTCAAGTTCCGGCGGCGCCTGATGCTCGGTCGGCGCGCCAAGGAAAAGATGGTGCAGTCGAACCTGCGCCTGGTGGTCTCGATCGCCAAGAAGTACATGAACCGCGGCCTGAGTTTCCAGGACCTGATTCAGGAGGGATCGCTGGGCCTGATCCGTGCCGCGGAGAAATTCGACCACGAGAAGGGGTATAAGTTCTCCACCTACGCCACCTGGTGGATTCGCCAGGCGATCACCCGCGCCATCGCCGACCAGAGCCGCACCATCCGCCTGCCGGTTCACCTCTACGAAACCATCTCCCGGATCAAGAAGACCACCAAGGTTCTCTCGCAGGAGTTCGGTCGCAAACCCACCGAGGAAGAGATCGCCGAATCGATGGAGATGACGATCGAGAAGCTGCGCTTCATTGCCAAGAGCGCTCAGCTGCCGATCTCCCTGGAGACACCGATCGGCAAGGAGGAGGATTCCCGCCTTGGCGACTTCATCGAAGCCGACATTGAAAACCCCGAGCAGGACGTGGCCAAGAACCTGCTGCGCGAGGATCTCGAGGGCGTGCTCGCCACGCTTAGCCCTCGCGAGCGCGATGTGCTGCGCCTGCGTTACGGCCTCGACGACGGTCGGATGAAGACCCTTGAGGAGATTGGTCAGATCTTCGATGTGACCCGCGAGCGCATCCGCCAGATCGAAGCCAAGGCGCTGCGCAAGCTGCGCCACCCCAACCGCAATGGTGTACTCAAGGAGTACATCAAGTGAAGCTGGGTTGACGCCGGTCAGCCTATGGCTGTCCGGCACCGCCTCTGCGCCCTGTGACAGCGTCGCTTCGAAGGGTCAACAAGATCCCGCGCACCCCTGGCTGGAGGACTTCAGCCAGGGGTTTACGGTGTCACGAGCCGGCAGGCCCCACCTGCCGGCTTGCGTTTGCTTCCCCAACGCTGATTCCAACGCTGATGCGGCTCTCGATTGTTCTTCCCACCTGGAATGAGCGGGACAATATCGAGCCTCTGCTCAGTCAGTTGATGCAACAGCTGGCCGGACAGCCCTTCAGCATCGAGATCCTGGTCGTCGACGACGATTCCGCCGACGGCACGGCCGAGTTGGTGCGTGAATTGTCGCAGCGCCATCCGTGCCTGCGTCTGATCCGACGCGTCGGCCGCTCGGGCCTGGCCAGCGCCATCAAGGAGGGTCTGCTGGATGCCACCGGCGATCTGGCCCTGGTGATGGACAGTGACGGCCAGCATGAACCCAGCGCGATCCTCAGGGCCGTCCGCACTCTGCAGGAGCGGCAGCTGGATCTGGTGGTGGGCAGTCGCTTTCACCCTGAGGCCGAGATCCGCGGCCTGAGCGGGCGTCGTGAGCAGGGATCCACCTGGGCCAATGGCGCAGCGCGGTTCAGTCTGCCGAAGGCCTACGCGGAGCTGACCGACTACATGAGCGGTTTCTTTGTGGTGCGCCTGGAATCGCTGCTACCGGTGCTGCGGGCCGTCGATGTGAACGGCTTCAAGTTTCTCTATGAGCTGCTGGCGGTGAGCCGGGGACGCCTGCGGGTCGGCGAGGTGCCCCTGATCTTTCAGCCCCGCGTCAGCGGCAGCTCCAAGCTCGATCTGGCGATTTTCTGGGATTTTCTGATCTCGCTGCTGCACAGCCTGAGCTTCCGCATTCTGCCGCGCCGCGCGATCAGCTTCGCTCTGGTGGGCTGCAGCGGCGTGCTGGTGCAGCTGATCGCCACCCATCTGTTGATGGTCGGGCTGGCCCTGAGCAGCGGCGATGCCCTGACCGTGCGCCAGCGCTTTGAGCTGGCTCTGCCTTTGGCGGTGGTGATCGCGGCCAGCTCCAACTACCTGATCAACAACGCCCTCACCTTCCGCTTTCAACGCCTCCAGGGCCTGGCGCTGGTGCGGGGCCTGCTCAAGTTCCTGCTCGTGGCCTCGTTACCGGCCCTGGCCAACGTTGGCCTGGCCGCAGCCTTCTACAGCTTCGTCGCCAGCAACACCGTCTGGGCCCAGCTGGCCGGCATCCTGGTGGTCTTCGTCTGGAACTACGCCGCCAGCAGCCGCTTCGTCTGGAACACGCCGTAGGTTCGGGGCATGCACGCCTTCCAAAGTTGGCTGGGGCGCGACCCTCGCCGCCCTCCCGCCCTTGCACTGCTGGCCCTGTGCGGCCTGTGCGGCCTCGCCTTCTTCAACGGCATCGGCGATCTGGGTCTGATCGACAAGACCGAGGGACTGTTCGTTGAGGTGCCGCGCCAGATGCTGGGCAGCGGCGACTGGGTCACGCCCCGCTGGAACGGTGAACCGTTCTTCGACTACCCGGTCTGGGGCTACTGGATGGTGGCGATCAGCTACAAGCTGTTCGGCATCACGGCCTGGGCGGCCCGTCTACCCGCGGCCCTGGCCGCCACCGCCACGGTGCTGGCCCTGTTCGCGCTGGTGTTGGTGCTTGCACCTGCCGAGGAGAGCCAGGGGTCCCGTGTCGGCCGCGCGCTGCTCTGCGGCACGCTGCTGACCCTCAGCCCAGGCTGGGTCGGCTGGGGCCGCTCGTCGGTGACCGACATGTTCCTGGCCAGCGCCATCAGCCTGGCGCTTCTGGGCTTCGCCCTGGCCTGGGGCGCAGCTGACGCCACGCCACAGCGCCGCATCGGCCATGGGGCCCTGGCCCTGTTCTGCGGCATTGCCGTCCTCGCCAAGGGACCGGTTGGCCTCCTGCTGCCAGGCGTTGTGATCATTGCCTTCCTGCTGCTCAAGGGCCGGCTCTGGGCCGAGGTGCAGCGCACCCCCTGGCCGCCGCTGCTGGCCCTGTTCCTGGGCGTGACCGCCCCCTGGTACGCCCTGGCCACCGCAGCCAACGGCACCACGTTCCTGAACCGTTTTCTCGGCTTCAGCAACGTCGAGCGCTTCACCTCGGTGCTCTACAGCCATCCCGGGCCACCCTGGTTCTACCTGCCCTGGTTGGTGGTGCTGCTGCTGCCCTGGTCGCTGTTTCTGCCTGTGGCGGCGCTGCGGCTGCGCTTCTGGCGCCTCGAGGCCTGGCGGCAGCAGACCTCCGCAGCGGCTGATCTGCCGTTGCTGGCGCTGCTCTGGCTGGTGCTGATCGTGGCCTTCTTCTCGTCCGCCGCCACCAAACTGCCTGGCTACATCCTGCCTGCGATGCCCGGCGGCGCCCTGCTGGTGGGCCTGCTGTTCCGTCCCTGGCCCTCCGACGAGGCCAGACCCCTGGGGGCTGGTCTGCGCTGGAGCGGCTGGATCAACACCGTGCTCCTGGCACTGATCAGCATCGCGGCGGTTCTGGCCCCCCGCTGGATCGGTGGCGACCCGTCGTTCCCCGGCTTCGCGGACGCCATCGCCGCCTCGCCATTACCGCTGCTGCTGGCCGTACCCGCCGGCCTGGCTGCGGTCGCGCTGGTCCTCCTGCTGCGCCGTTCCAGCGATGCGCCCCAGCTGCTGAGCCGCCTGTGGCTTCCCAACGCCGTGGCCTTCGCCGCGGTCGTCACCCTGCTGCTTCCGGCCCTGAACCCGTTGTTCGATCGGGAGCGACTGCTACCTGTTCGGGAGTTGGCCCAGTTGGCCGGCCGTGAAGCCTCCACCAGCGAACCGCTGCTGGTGGTGGGCTACCGGCGCTACAGCGTGGTGTTCTACAGCGGTCGATCGGTGCGTTTTGTGACTTCTCCCCGCGAGGCGATCGACCTCCTCAAGGCTGCTCCGGCCGCAGAGGCTGCCGGCAGCGTCCTGTTGCTCGGCAGTGATCCAGAACTGCTGGAGTTCGGGATCGGTCCTGGCGATGCCGTCCTGCTCGCCCGCCGCGATAGTCATCGTCTGGTGCGACTGCCGCTCACCACCCTCAATCAGTTGGCACAACCCTGATGCGCACTCCGATCGCCGTTGTGCGCGCCTGGCTGCGCGCCCTTGGTCCGGCCAGAGCACTGGTGGCCGTGATCACGCTGCTGGCGTTTCTGGTCTGGGCGCCGCCGTTGGTGGCCCACCGTGACCCGCCCGCCGAACTTGCGGTTCTGGACCAGATCCACCGTTTGATCTCACCGCGTCTTGGTGCCGTGCTCGTCGCGGTCTATCAACTCAGCGGCAAACACGTCAGCGCCATTCTCGTGCTGTCGATGTTGATCTTTCTGGCGCTGCGCCGCTACTGGGCGGAGCTCGCCTGTCTGATCGTCGGCGCTGGAGGGATCCTCCTGCTCGTGGATCTGTGCTTCAAGCCCCATTTCGATCGACCGCGCCCCAGTGACGCTCTGCTGGCTGAGATCTATGGACGCAGCTTCCCGAGCGGGCACGCTGCGGGCTCAGTGGTGTTTTACTTCCTCTCTTGCACCCTGTTGGCGGCCCATTACCCGCGCTGGCGCAAACCCCTGTTCCTGATCGCCGGCATCTGGGTTGGCCTCGTCTGGCTCAGCACGCTGTACGTCCGGGCCCACTGGCCCAGCGACATCCTGGGCGGCGCGGCGCTCGGTTATGTGTGGCTGAGCTTCTGCCTGGCCGGTCTGACCGCCTGGGAGGGGCATCAGTCCCGGCGATCCACAGCGGTTGCCTCCGCTTCTTCTGACCATGGTTGACGGCCTCTCCGGCCTGGAGTCCCTGCGCGGTCTGCGCAGTGCCCCGGTGCTCAGCTCCGAGCAGCAGGCCGAGCTGCGGCAGCAGCTGCACCCTCTGCTCGAGCGATGCGACTGGTTCACGATCGGTGTGATGGCCCCCTCCGCGGCAGCGGCGGTGCAGGCCCTGCGAGCGGCGGAGCAGGCCAATGGCTGGCCGGCCCTGGAGCTGGATCCCGCCGGTGAGGCGCTCGCCGCGATCGACGGTCCGGTGTTTCTCAAGGGGAACCAGAACACCGGTCGCTTCCTGGTGCGCCGTGAAACCGGCCTGGGGGAGGGTCTGTTGATCACCGGCCACAGCCCGGCCGATCCCGACCTGGAGGACACCTGGGGGCCGCTGCCACTGGCGTTCTTCGGTTGATCGGCACACCGCGTCCGCTGGCCGAAGGCGACGGCTGATCACGACTCAGCCGTCGTTGAGCGCAGTGGACCCACCACTGCTTACGCTTGGCGGCTGTGATTTGGCGGCGGACGCTGCCCCCGAAGGTTTCTGATGGCCAGTACCCAACTGCGCATTGCCTCCCGCCGCAGCCAGCTGGCCATGGTGCAGACCCACTGGGTCCGCGATGAGCTGGCCAAGGCCCATCCCGGCCTGGAGATCAGCATCGAGGCGATGGCCACCCAGGGGGACAAGATCCTGGACGTGGCCCTGGCCAAGATCGGCGACAAGGGCCTGTTCACCAAGGAGCTGGAGGCCCAGATGCTGGTCGATCGCGCCGATATCGCGGTGCATAGCCTCAAGGACCTGCCCACGAACCTGCCCGAGGGCCTGATGCTCGGCTGCGTCACCGAGCGGGAGGATCCCGCCGATGCCCTGGTGGTGCA
>RFPK01000074.1 GCA_009926195.1 Synechococcaceae bacterium WB4_1_0192
GCGGCGTAGGGCTTGCTGGCCAGGCGGCCGCCATCGGCAAACAAACCCATGCCGAGCACGTTGGTCTGCATCACCCAGTCGAAGCCGTCGATGAACATGCGGTGGAACCAGGCCGTGAACGCCTGCGGCTCCAGCCCCGCCAGCAGCCCGTAGTTGGCCAGCACCATCAGGCGCTGGATGTGGTGGGCGTAGCCATTGGCCTGGATCTCACCCAGCACCGTGTCCATGCAGTCCATGCCGCTGCCCTCCAGCCGGTCCAGCCACGGCGGCAGAGGCGCCGTGGCCTGCAGATGGTTCAGGCCGGGGTAATCCGTCCCGAACCAGTGGTACAGGCCGTGCATGTATTCACGCCAGCCGAGGATCTGGCGGATCACGCCCTCCAGGCTGGCCAGCGGCACCTGCTGCTCCAGGCCCGCCTGCTCCAGGCGCCGGATCACCTCCAGCGGCTGGAGCAGGCCCAGGTTCAGGTAGGGCGACAGCAGGGCATGCCAGAGGGTCGGCTGGCCGCTCACCATCGCGTCCTGATAGGGGCCGAAGCCCGCCAGGCGGGTCGCGATGAACTGCTCCAGCACCGCAAGGGCCTGGCTACGGGTCACCGCCCAGGCGAACGGCTCCAGGCGGCCGGGCAGGGGCGGCAGACCGTCACTCTGGCGCTGCTGGTCCAGCTGCCGCACCCGCTCGATCACGGCCAGGGTGATCGGATCGGGTGCGAAGCCCAGCGGCTCTGGCCCCCGCAGGCCCTTGGGCGGCGCCTTGCGGTTGTCGTGGTCGAAGTTCCACTGGCCGCCGATGGGCTGGGCCTGCCTGCCCTCGCCCTCCATCAGCACAGCGAAACGCCGGCGACCTTCCCGATAGAACAGCTCGAGGCGCAGCTGGCGGTAGCCATCGGCCCAGGCCGCGAACGCCTCGCGGCTCCACAGGAATGCATTGCTCGGCAGCCACACCACCGGGATCGGCAGGCGCAGCTGCTCGATCGCGATGCGGAAGGCCCGGTCGGCTGGCTCCATGATCCGCAGCTCGCGGATGCCCTGCGCTTCAATCCAGGCACGCACCGCCGCGCCGAACCCGGCAGCGATGACGTGATCGACCTGCCAGCCCGCCTGCTCCAGCTCCAGCGCGAAATGGCGCATGGCGCTCCACACCAGAACGAGCTTCTGGCGGTGATAGGCCCGCCGGCCCAGCACCGATGCGCTCTCGACCAGCAGCACCCTGGACCCAGCCGGCTCACCGCTCGTCAGGGCCGCCTGCGCAGCATTGAGCTGATCGCCGAGCACCCAGATGCCGATGGTCATGGCAGCACTCCGCGGTGATCAGGCGCTGGCTGAACCGGCCAGGCGGCAGGCCTTCTGGGCTACGGCCCGCGCATGGCCGCGCTCCACCGGGCCCACCGCCGGGCTGAGGTGGCCGTCGCGGCAATCGACGATCAACCGCTCATGATGGCCCTGCTGATCGCTCAGGCGCAGGCGCAACTGGAAATGGTGCTTGGCGCTGCGGGTGATTTCATCCCCGCAGACCGGACCGATGCACAGCCCCGGCGCCGCCTGAACCGCCGCCGCCGGCACGAGCGACAACAACGCGAGCAGGCAGCAGGTGATGACAGGAATCCACCTCAACCGGCCAGCTCCAGGGTCTGGGCATTCTCGTCGTCGCCGGACACGAACGTGGCTGCGGAGATCGCCGCATCACTCCCGCCGATGTCATCCCCGGGTGGATGGAAGTACTCCCACACCACCCGCGCCAGGCCGGGACCCAGACCAGGGGCCGCCGCCAGGGCTGCGGGGCTGGCCAGCTGGATCGCATCGATCGAGCGAAAATGGGCCAGCAGGTCGCGGATCCGCTTCGGGCCGAGCCCCGGTATGTCGGAGAGCCTGGAGCGCTTCATGCGCTCGCCGCGCTGCTGGCGGTGAAAGCTGACCGCAAAGCGGTGCGCCTCATCGCGCAGACGGCGCAGCAGCTGCACGCCCAGCTGATCGGCTTCGCTCTCCAGCGGCTCCCTGGCACCGGGCACGAACACCTCCTCCCGCTGCTTGGCCAGGGAGCACACCACCAGCTCGTCATCCAGGTTGAGCTCACGCAGGGCCTCCATCACGGCCGAGAGCTGGCCCTTGCCGCCATCGATCATCACCACATCGGGCCAGTCGTTCAGACCGCCGGTGTGCAGGGCGCTGCCGGCGGCGCGGCGCAGCTCGCGCAGGTCAACCCCTTGGGCCTTGGCCTGGGCCCAGCGGCGGAAGCGACGACGGATCACCTCCGCCATGCTCATGAAGTCGTCCGAATGGCCGGCGCGCACGCTGCTGCTCTGGATCTTGTATTTGCGGTAGTGCTGCTTCGCCGGCAGCCCATCGACGAACACCACCTGGGAGGCCACGGCATCGCTGCCCTGGATGTGGCTGATGTCGTAACCCTCGATCCGGCGCGGCGGGGTGGATAGATCGAGCAGCTGTGCCAGATCTTCGGTTGCGAGCAGGTTCTGTTCACTGGCCCGCTGGGCCCGCTGCAGCTCGTAGCTGGCATTACGGGTCACCAGCTCGATCAGATCCGCCTTCTGGGCCCGCTGCGGCACCCCCAGCCTCACCTTGCGGCCGCGCAGTTCACTCAGCCAGTCCTCGATCAGGCCCTGCTGGGGAAGGGGCACCTGCAACAGCAGCTCCGGCGGGATCTCCACCGGCTCCACCTGGCTGTAGTGCTCTTCGATCACGGTCTGCAGAATCCGCCCCAGGCCCGCCAGGCGCTGCGGGGACGGCGGGAGATCACCACCGCTGCCCTCCTCGGCAGGGGGCAGACCGACGGCATCGGCCGTGAAACCCAGTCGCCCGACCAACTTGCCGGCGCGCATCTGGAACAGCTGCACGGCCGCCACCCGTTCATCCGCCGCCAGGGCGATCACATCGCGGCTGACCGAGCTGTCGCCGAGGCTCATCTTCTGATCGGCCGTGAGCGTATCGATGCCCTGCAGCTGATCGCGGACGCGGGCGGCGCTCTCAAAATCCAGCCGCTCGGCATAGCGCTCCATCTGCTCCTGCAGCAGCTGCAGCAGCTCCTCGTTGCGCCCCTGGAACACCATCGCCACCTGGCGCAGGGTGCGGTGGTAATCCTCGGAGCTGATCTTCTCCTGGCAGACGCCTGGGCAACGGCCGATGTCGTAGTTGAGGCAGGTGCGGTCGCGATGCAGGGGCTGGGGGCGCTGCCGCAGCGGAAACACCCGCTTCACCAGGCCAAGGGTGCGGCGCAGCAGGCCCACGTCCACATAGGGGCCGTAGAAGCGATCCAGGGGTGAGCGGAAGCGCCGCCGCCGCGTGATGAAGATGCGCGGATAGGCCTCGCTCCAGGTGATACAGAGATAGGGATATTTCTTGTCGTCCTTCAGCAGGACGTTGAAGTGCGGCTGGTGGTTCTTGATCAGGTTGGCCTCCAGGGCCAGGGCCTCGGCTTCGCTGTCGGTGACGATGAACTCGATCTCGCACACCTGCCGCACCATCAGGGCGATGCGGGGCGAATGGCCGTGGCCGCTACCGCTCTGGAAGTAGCTGCGCACGCGGTTGCGCAGCACCTTGGCCTTGCCGATGTACAGGATGCGGTCCTCGCCATCGCGCATCAGATAGCAACCGGGCTCGGCCGGCACCTCGCGGAGCCGGGCCTTGAGCCGGGGCGGGTCCTGCAGCAGCGGTGTCGTGGTCGCGGGCAAGGGATGGAGGGTAGTGGAACCGGACTCAGCCGCCGTACTGCCAGCCGGTGCTGCTGAGCTCCAGGGCAGCCCCATCGCGATGCAGGGTGGCGCTCTTCACCTCGGCCACGAACACGGTGTGGTCGCCGTGGGCCACCTGACCCACCACCTCGCATTCGACGCCGCCGAGGGCGTCATTCAGGATCGGCAGCCCCAGCTCGCCCAGGCTGAACGGCGCTGCATCGAAGCGGCCACCCATCGCCTTCTGGGGTTTGAAGAACACGGCCGCCAGGTCCTTCTGATCTGCGGCGAGCACGTTCAGGGAGAAGCGGCCGGTGCGCTGGATGATGCCGTTGCTGGTGCTGTCGGCGCGGACCCCCATCACCACCAGGGGCGGCTCGAACGAACCCTGGGTCACCCAGCTGGCCGTGAAACCATTGACCTCCTCGCCCTCGGCCACACCACAGATGAACACGCCGTGAGGAATCTTGCGCAGCAGGGTCTTCTTGGCGTCGGCGTTCAGGGCCATGGGGAGCGCTCGGGTGGCGTGACTCTAGAAACCGCTCACAGCGATGGCGCTCCAATGGCGCTCCATAGGATCGGCTGATGCAGGCTCTCTATCCCGGCAGCTTCGATCCGCTCACCCTCGGCCATCTCGACCTGATCGAGCGATCCGCCCTGCTGTTCGATCGGCTGGTGGTCGCGGTGCTGCGCAACCCCGGCAAGAACCCCTGCTTCAGCGTTGATGAACGCCTGGAGCAGATCCGCGCCGCCACCGCCCACCTCGACAACGTGGAGGCGGCCG
The DNA here is from genome assembly GCA_009926195.1 of Synechococcaceae bacterium WB4_1_0192. GTDB lineage: Bacteria > Cyanobacteriota > Cyanobacteriia > PCC-6307 > Cyanobiaceae > Vulcanococcus. The sequence continues at coordinate 4,470 of RFPK01000074.1, forward strand.
CCTTCGACGGTCTCACCGTCGCGTTCGCCCAGCAGTGCGGAGCCTCGGTGATCCTGCGGGGCCTGCGGGCCCTGAGCGACTTCGAATACGAGCTGCAGATCGCCCATACCAACAAGAGCCTTGCGCCGCAGCTGGAGACCCTGTTCATGGCAACCGCCACGCGCCACAGCTTTCTGAGTAGCTCGGTGGTGAAGGAGGTGGCCCGTTTCGGCGGATCCGTCAGTCACATGGTTCCCTTGGGTGTGGCAGAGGATCTGGCCAGGCTCTTTAATCGGTCATCACCCGATCAGGCCTGATGTCCGAGGCACAGCTCACCTCCGTTCTGGATCAGCTGGACCAGCTGGAGGAGATCGTTCTGGATGGCACGCGCGTGCCTTTCAGCGGCGGCCGGTTGGTCAACGAACAGGACGCCATCGAGCTGATGGATGCCCTGCGCGATGCCCTGCCGCCCCAGCTGGCACAGGCCGAGGATCTGGTGCGGCAGAAGGATGGGTTCATCGCCCAGGCACGTCAGCAGGCTGAGGAGATCCTCAATCAGGCCCGCCAGCAGCGGGAGCAGCTGATCAATGCGCAGGCCATCCGGCAGGAAGCGGAGCGGCAGGGAGCGGAATTACGGGAGCAGACGCGCCAGCAGTGTGAGCAGATGATCGGCCAGGCCCGCCAACAGGTGGCGCGCACCGAGCAGGAGCACCAGGCGCGGCTGGTGCAGATGGAGCAGCAGTTCGGCCAGCGGCGCCAGCAGCTGGAGCAGGAGGCCCTGCAACGGCGCCAACAGCTCGATCAGGAGGCGCTTGAGCTCAAGCGCCAGCTGGCGGAGCAGCATGAGCAGGCCCGCCAGCAGAGCCTGGCCGAGCTGGAGAAGATCCGCCAGGAGGCCCTGCGGCTGCAGCAGACCAGCCAGGCCGAGGCGGAGCGTCTTCACAACGATGCGCTGCAGTTCCGCCAGCAGACCCAGCAGCAGTGCGATGCCCTGATCGGTCGCAGCCGCCAGGAGGCGGCCTCGATCCAGGAGGGCGCCAACCGCTATGCCGAGCAGGTGCTGACTGAACTGGAGGGTCGCCTGCAGGAGATGGGCCAGGTGGTGACCGGTGGGCGACGTGAACTGGTGCGGCTGCAGGCGGTGGATCCGACCAGCCTGGTGCAGCAGAGCAGCACTGATGGGGCGGTTGGCTCGGTGCCGATCAGCCGCGCCCGTCGCGCCGCCGAGCGGCTGCGCCGCGTCGCCGGGGAGCGCTGATACCGGGGCTCCGACCGCGTACACGGGTCGGAGCGGGGCCATCAGAGCGTTGGGCAGAGGCCGGCGATCCGGCTCTGGCGCAACAGGGCCCCGATCGTGATGTTCGGAGCCCCCGAGCCGTTGGAGACCATGCTGATGTAGCGGGGTCCATCGGCTGTCGTCAGCACACCACTGATGGCGCGCACGCCGCTGATGGTGCCCGTCTTGCCGCGGAACTGACCCTCCAGTTCGGTTCCTCGATAGAGGTTGCGAAGGGTGCCGCGCTGGCCGCTCACCGCCATCGAGGCGAGGTAGCTATCGGCATCGGGATGGTGCGCCATGCGCAGCAGCAGGGCTGCCAGAAAGCGGCTGGTGACGCGGTTGCCGCGGTCGAGGCCGCTGCCATCAACCACCACCACACCATCCATCGGCAGACCCTGGGAGGACAACCACTGGAGCGCCCGCTGACGCGCGAGGCTGAGGTCCCAGCTGCCCGTGCCCTGGCGCAACAGCACCTCGGCGGTGAAGTTATGGCTCTCGGTGTTGGCCAGGCTGAGCAGCCCCTGCAGGGGAATCGAGCGCTCTTCATGCAGCAGCTCGCCGTTGTCGGCAGCCGCTTCCGCAGCGGGAACGATGCTGATCACGGCCGTGCCCCCCCGGCGGCGGATCTCCTGACCCAGCAGTCGCGAGAAGCGGCCTGGAGGATTGCTCACCGCCATGTCCAGGGCGTTGCTGGTGAGGGCCAGGCGCGTGATCGGTGCGCCGTAGGCCTCGGCCCGATCGGCCCAGTGCCAGCCGGCTGGCCACCAGCGCTGCTGCGGCTCCTCAACCAGGGCGATGCGGGGCGTGGGGCCGCTGGCCATGGCCAGCTCGGCGAAGCGCCTGACCTGAGCCAGATCGAGATCGGGATCCCCCTCACCGGTGAGACGCAGAGTCCCGTCCGGTTGCCGCCAGAGGCGGGTGATCAACGTGGCCTGAGGACCGAGACGATCCAGGGCAATCGCCGTGCTGATCAGCTTCTGGTTGGAGGCGGGAATGCGCGGGCGGAGCCCGTTGATGTCGGCGAGGAGGCGTCCGCCGGCATCGGCAACGGTGACGCTCCAGACATTCGCCTCAGGGCCGATCACCCGCTGCAGTCGCTGCTGCAGTTGCGGACAGCTGATGACCGCCTGCAGCTGGGGCAGCGCCGGTGGCGGCGCGGCCGGCAGAGAGAAGGCGGTGCTCGGGTAAGCGCTGGCGCCCGACTGGGCACGCCCAGGAGGGGCAGGTTGGAGGATCGGGCTCAGGGCCAGCACCAGGGCAAAGGTCCTGAGCGGTTTCAGGCGCCAGCACCGACCCACCTCAGGAGCCCCCCAGCTTCAGACCGGTCACGGATCCACTGACCCGGAAGCCGCTGCCCTCGAGCTCGATCGGGGCTCCCACCTTGAGGTTCTGATTGCCGAAGACCACGCCATCAGCCCCCTTGCGCCCCTCGCCCTGGAGAACGAAGCGGGCATCCAGGGTGCTGAACACCTGCTGGTTCGGGTCCGGAGCGGTGAGCAGCGCACCCGTCGGCGAGAGGGTGGCGATACGGCGCGGCAGGGGGATCACGTCCTTCACGGCAACCGTGCCATGAGGTTGGTTGCGGATCACGATGGCCACACGGCCATCACGGCGGGCCTCGGCGATCAGGGACTGGGGATCAGCCGCGGGGATGCCACGGATGTCGACCAGGACGGTGACGGGCGTCAGCGAACCGGTTGCCCGCGCCAGGGCACCACTGAGCTTCGGGCTCCAGATCACGCCACCAGCGGCGAGCAGCACCGCCAGGGCTGCTCCTGCGTCGACCAGACCGATGCGGCGGGATGCCTGCGCCATGAATCACCTGCGGACACCGAACTGTACGGAGCACTGCAGGGTGGGACAATGCCTCAGCTGGCAGGCCTGCTCAGCTGCGCAAGCCTTCGATGAAGCGATCCACCGCCTGCAGGGACCGACCGACGCCAGAGCTGGAGAGGGCCTCCGCCTGCTGTTCGGCATCGGGACGCTGGTCCCACGCCGCGGTGCTGGGCGCAGACCTGCTCCACCTCGTCGTAATCGGCCGGAGTGGGGGCCACCAGCAGCAGGATCCCGTCACTGCCACCATCGGCCTGCTGCAGGCGCATCAGGTCGGAGAGGCTGGAGAGCTGGGCGGCCTGATCGGGGGCATCGCGCTTGGCCAGGGCGGTGGCCCCGGCATCGGGGAACAGCAGGCGCAGATCGGGGTAGCGCGGTGTCAGGGCCGCCAGCAGCCGTAGAGCCACGGGCATGATCCGCAGGCCTTCAAAGCGGAATTCCACGGTCCAGAGGCCCTTGGCACCGGCCGACAGGGCCGCTAGCACGGCCCCCAGGGCCTCAGCTTCAGCGGTGCGCAGGTCGGCGGGGAGCATGGGCAGTTGGTGCTGTGGGGCGACCCTAGGGGCAAGGGGGGCCAGCCGGCTCAACCCGTCAGCCGCCTGCGGGCCCGCTCCAGGGCCGGCGCCACGGCCTCCAGGTCCGAGCAGCCCAGCCACGGACCCAGGCTCAGGCGCAGCCCGCTGGACGCCCGATCCGGCGGGTGCCCCAGGGCCTGCAGCACCGGGCTGGCCGCGCCGCGCCGGCTGGCGCTGCAGGCCGAACCGCTGCTGACGGCGAGACCCTCCTCCCAGAG
>RFPK01000075.1 GCA_009926195.1 Synechococcaceae bacterium WB4_1_0192
GATGGGTGGGGCATCGCTGACGCGGGCGGGGTCGCCACCGCGGCCGCCACCGGGCAGACCGCCCTGACAGCCATAGAGGGCGCCGAGGCTGACGCCGAGACCGAGCAGGGAAGGCAGCAGCAGGCCGCGATTGCGCCGTTGCACCGGTGGGGTCATGGGAAGGCTCACGGCCCGGGTCACTGCGGATCATTAAAGACGGGCCGGACGGCAGCACACCCCTAAGATCCGAAACCGCAGGTTGGGCGTGACGGTGCAGCAGGGCGAACAGCTGTGGCGTCAGGTGCAGGACGCCCTGCAGGGCAATCTCTCCAAGCCCACCTTCGAGACCTGGATCCGCCCGGCGGTCTGCGGCTCCCTGCAGGCAGATCAGCTGCAGCTGCTGGCACCCAATGCCTTTGCCTGCACGTGGCTGCGCAAGAACTACCTGAACACGATCGCCGCGGTGGCCAGCGAGATCGCCGGCCGGCCGATCCGGGTGGCCGTCGAAGCACCGGCCGATGAGGAGGGCCTTCAGCCCGGGCCTGTCCTTGAGGCATCGCCGCCGGGCGAATCACGCCTCGGGCGTAACGGCCACGGCGAAACCCCGGCCGCAGCGGCGATCCCCACCAGCACCGCCACCGGGGAGGCGCCGCGCAAGCTGGCGCCGGGTCTCAATCCCCGCTATGTATTCAACCGCTTCGTGGTGGGCCCCAACAGCCGCATGGCCCATGCCGCGGCACTGGCCGTGGCGGAGGCCCCGGGCCGTGAATTCAATCCCCTGTTCATCTGCGGCGGGGTCGGCCTGGGCAAGACGCACCTGATGCAGGCGATCGGCCACTACCGCCTCGAGATCGATCCGGATGCGCGCGTGGCCTACGTGAGCACCGAGACCTTCACCAACGACCTGATCCAGGCCATCCGCAAGGACGGCATGCAGAAGTTCCGCGATCGCTATCGGGCAGCGGATCTGATCCTGGTGGACGACATCCAGTTCATCGAGGGCAAGGAATACACCCAGGAAGAGTTCTTCCACACCTTCAACGCCCTGCATGAGGCCGGTCGCCAGATCGTGATCGCCAGCGACCGGCCGCCCTCCCAGATTCCGCGGCTGCAGGAGCGGCTGATCTCCCGCTTCTCGATGGGCCTGATCGCCGACATCCAGGCACCGGATCTGGAGACCCGCATGGCGATCCTGCACAAAAAGGCGGAGCAGGAGCGGGTCAACCTGCCACGCGATCTGATTCATTACCTGGCCGGCCGCTTCACCTCCAACATCCGTGAACTCGAGGGTGCGCTCACACGCGCCGTCGCCTTCGCCTCGATCACCGGCCTGCCGATGACGGTGGAATCGGTGGCGCCGATGCTGGATCCAGCCGGCGTGGATGTGGAAGTCACGCCCACGCAGGTGCTGAACAAGGTGGCGGAGGTCTTCGCCGTGTCGGTGGAGGAGATGAAGAGCCCGAGCCGCAAGCGGGCCGTCAGCCAGGCGCGTCAGGTGGGCATGTATCTGATGCGACAGAGCACCAACCTCTCCCTGCCGCGCATCGGCGATGAGTTCGGCGGCAAGGACCACTCCACGGTGATGTATGCCGTGGAGCAGATCGAGAAGAAACTCGGCTCCGACCCGCAGCTGGGGCGCCAGGTGCAGCAGGTGCGCGACCTGCTGCAGATCGACTCACGGCGGCGGGTGCGCTGAGACTGACCAGCTCAGACGGACGAGCTGAGACCGAACAGCTGCAGCGGCGCAGCCGGATCGGATCGGGCATGCAGACGACCTGCTCAGCCGGTGATCGGCTCGCTGGGATCCAATCCCTCCACCTCGCCGGCAAAGACCCGGCTGGCGGTGATGTCCTCCGCCTCCAGGGTCATCAGATCGAGCTTGGTGATGCCGCGGCTGCCGGACTGATTGAACAGACGATTGGCCTGACGCATGCGGGCACGGTCGATGGCATTGCGGATCGAGCGGGCATTGGCGAAGAAAGGCAGCCGCATGCGCCGCTGGATGTAGTCAGCGAAAGCAGCGCTTGCCTCCTCGCTGAAGCGGTAGTTTTCCTCAGCCAGGATCAGGCGGGCGATCGCCAGCAGCTCGGAGGCCGTGTAATCAGGGAAATCAATATGATTGGCCACCCGGGAAGAGAGACCAGGATTACTGTGATAGAAAACATCCATACGCTCCTTGTAGCCGGCGAAGATCACAACCAGATCGTCGCGATTATTCTCCATCACCTGCAACAGGATCTCGATCGATTCGGCGCCATAGTCGCGCTCATTCTCGGGGCGATAGAGATAGTAAGCCTCATCGATGAACAGCACGCCACCCATGGCCTTCTTCAGCATCTCCCGCGTCTTGGGGGCGGTGTGACCGATGTACTGCCCCACCAGATCGTCGCGGGTGGCGGTGACCACGTGCCCCTTTCGTACATAACCCAGCCGATGCAGGATCTGGGACATGCGCGCCGCCACGGTGGTCTTGCCAGTACCGGGTGGCCCGGTGAACGACATGTGCAGGCTCGGCGCCGTGGTGGACAGGCCCACCTGTTTGCGTGCGCGGTCCACCACCAGCAGGGCCGCAATCTCACGGATGCGGGTCTTGACAGGGCGCAGACCGATCAGCTCTTCATCCAGCTGGGCCAGCACCCGTTGAACCTCGCCGCCTTCATAGGCGGCGTCCAGATTCACTGGTGCATGGTCTGGATGATCGATGGCAGCACGATCAGCGGCAGCCTCGACATCGGCTGTGGCACGAGGACGTTCAGAGGAGGTCATCGATCGCCGAGGCGAAGGCATGGTCAGCCTCGCCGATCGGCGTCTCACCTCCTTCCGCGCGCAGCGTGATGTTCACATAGGTGCGGCCGAAGCTGATGTCCGGGTAGCGGCCCTGCTGCTCACAGAAGTCGTTGAGCCGATCGAGGAAGGCCCGGTTGCTGGCGTAATCGTCGAATTCAATGCGACGCTCCAGCCATTCGATGCGATCGGGCTTGGGGCGGGGGTTCCACTGGTGCTCCATGATCTCCAGGCTAGATGGCCGCGGGACGGGGGTTCAGCGGCAGCGGGGGCTGCACCCGCTCAGCCGGCGGCCAGGCAGTCGGTGCGACCAGCCGACAGGCGCGTGGCCCAGGCGCGCGCATAGGCGGCATTGGCCGCCTGATGAGCGGGGTCGTCGCTGTCGAGGGGATGCGGCATCGTGCCGTTGATGGCGGCATTGGTGACGCAGAACATCGACTTCTGGAAGCTGCGACAGATCTTGACGCGTACATCGCCTGCACCGCGACCGCGCTGCAGATACCAGTCGTGCAAGGCCTTGGGGAGATGGCGATACATGTCCTGCATCAGCAGGCTGGGGGGAATCCCCGCGCCCATGCTCGGCAACGGGTCGGCGTAGAGGGCCCCGTAGGCGAACTGCGCCTGATCGGGAGAGATCTGCTGAGCCTGAGCGTTGAAGCTCACGGTGCCGAGGAACGGCATGCCGCGCAGGAACACCGCCTCCACATAGGGCACGGCCACATCGACCAGGAAGGTGAGCCCGGCCTCAGGCGGCAGGATCCAGTGCTGCCGGTCGCCGATGCGCACGGCATAGGTGATCGGATTGGCGGCGGCGGCCACCAGTCCCTGCTTGATGAAATCCACCACATCGGCGATCGAGCGGACCGTGGCCTCGCGCTCAGCGGCGGCGAGATCGAGGAACAGATCGCTCATCACCCGCCAGAACTGGCCGAGGGCATGGGTGGTGGCGGCCGTGCGGATCTGCTCGGGCAGGAACCCTGGGGCCACCAGCTTCAACAGGGACAGCAGGGGATCACGGCGACTTTTGGCGGCGATCACGCTGCCGCACTGGACGGCAAAGAAATCGCTGTCGAGATAGGCATCGAGACCACCGGTACCGTGCCAGAGCATGCCCTTCATGCAGTACTCAGCGTACTCAAAGTTGATACGGTCGTGATTGAGATGACGCCAGATTTTTGCGGGGCTCAGATCACCGTCGAGATACTTGAAGATCGGCAGGGGATTGAGGAACTGATGTTCCGCCTGGTAGATCAGGTTACGGCTGTAGGCGTCCAGAACCTCGCCATAGCTCTCGAGCACGCCAACCACCTCAAGCAGATGGTCAGCGGTGTGATCAAGAAGGGTGCGGCCGCTGAGCAGACGCTGGTGCACCTCGTCAATGCTGAGGGAAACGTTGGCATGAACCAGCTCGGCAGGAATGATCGGCATCTCAGCTCACCCCCGGGAACACAAGGCTCATGGCTGTCGTGGTCGCGTCGCTGATGCGGCTCAGACCAAACGGCAGCAGACCGAGACCCACCACCCCGGTCACCAGGGCAATGGCCGGCAGGGTTTCGCGCGGTGCCACCGGTGCGAGGGCCACATCCAGTCGGCTGTCGATCTGGGCATCGCCGCAGGGGGGGGTGATCGCCAGACGACCGAAGAAGGCCCGGTTCACCAGCAACAGGAAGTAGACCGCTGTCAGTCCGGATCCGACCATCGACAGCAGCGTGGCCAGCGGGAACACGTTGATGGAACCGCGGAACACCAGGAATTCGGAGATGAAGCCCGCCATGCCGGGCAGGCCTGCGCTGGCCATCACACCGACGATCATCAGCGAACCGGTGAAGGGAAGCCCTTTCTCGGGATTCAACAGGCCACGCAGAACGTCCAGGTCGCGGGTGCCGGTCTTGCGATAGACGATCCCTACGAGCAGGAACAACAGGGCTGAAATCAAGCCATGACTCACCATCTGGAACACTGCGCCGAGCAGGCTGACCGGCGTGTTAGCGGCGGCGGCGAGCAGCACATAGCCCATGTGGCCAACGGAGCTGTAGGCGACCATCCGCTTCATGTCGGTCTGGGCGATGGCGGCCAGGGAGCCATAGAGCACTGAGATCGCCGCCCAGATCGCCAGTCCTGGAGCGAGCCTGGCCCAGGCTTCAGGAAACAGACCAAGGCCGAAGCGCAGCAGGCCGTAGGTGCCGAGCTTGAGCAACACTCCGGCGAGCAGGACCGACACAGGGGTCGAGGCCTGGGTGTGGGCATCAGGTAGCCAGTTGTGCAAGGGCACCAGCGGGATCTTGATACCGAAGCCGATCAGCAGAGCACCCAGCAACAGCAACTGGCCGCCCATCGACAGGCGCTCACTGAGCACAGGGGTGAGGCTGAAATCAACGCTGCCGGTGAGCAGAGCCAGGCCGAGGAACGCGCCCAGGATCAACATGCCGGAGATGGCCGTGAAGATCAGGAATTTGGTGGCTGCATAGGCACGGTTGGCACCTCCCCAGACCGAAATCAGCAGCCACAGGGGAATCAGCTCAAGCTCATAGAACAGGAAGAACAGCAGCAGGTTCTGGGCGAGGAAGGCACCATTGACCGCACCACTGATCATCAGCAGCATCGCGAAATAGATGCGGGGCCGCTTGTCGATGTCGCGGGTGATCACGGCGGACACCAGGGTGAGCGCCGCATTGATCAGAACCAGGGGCATCGACAGGCCATCAACACCGAGGCTGTAATCCAGACCGATACCGGGAAGCCAGCGATGGAGCTCAACCAGTTGCAGGCTGCTCTGGCTGCCATCAAAACGCAGCAGAGCGAGCAGGGAGAGCAGCAATTGCAGAGCCAGGATGGCGATGCTGATCAGGCGCAGCCGCTGTGGGCTGGGGCCGCCAGGCCAGAGCAGCACCACCAGGGTGCCGAGGAAGGGAACGAGAAGAAGTGATGACAGCAGCATGATGGGGTCTCCTCCTCAGATCCCGATCCGGGCCCACTGCAGCACACCGAGCAGGAGCACGATCGCCAGAACGAGAGTGAGCACATAGGTCTGGAGCTGGCCGCTGACGCTGAGCTTGAGGCCCTCAGCGGTGACAAGGGACAGACGGCCGATGCCATCGACCAGTCCCTTGACCACGGTGAGATCAAACCAACGGGTGGCCCTGGCCAGACCGGCGACCAGGCGCACGATCGTGGCGCGGTAGATCACCGGTGTATAGAAGTCGTAGGCCAGGAGATCCTGGAGCACCCGCAGGCTGACCTGACTGGAACGGGACCAGAACTGGTCCTGGGGCAGCAGGCAACCGACCAGCACACCGGCCAGGCCGCTGGCGGCAACGCCCAGACCAACCGGCAGAGGGAAGGAAGCGATCCCTGGAACGGGATCGATCCGCTGCATGATCCAGGGCAACAGCAGCACGATGACCGCCAGGCTGACCATCGGCAGCGCCATCAGCCAGATCACCTCCGGGGCGCGCCGTGTCTTGGGCATCACCGGCCCGAGGAAGACCGAACGGAACACCCGCACCACGTTGGCTGCAGTGAGCAGGTTGGTGATCAGGAACACCGCCACGAAGCCTGGGGAGGCCGGCAGCAGGGTATGAACGATCAGCCCGTAGCACCAGAAACAACCCAGGGGAAGCAGGCCCACCAGGCCGGCGCTGCCCACCAGGAAGGCAAGGGCGGTAGCCGGCATGCGGCTGCCGAGACCGCCCAGTTCGGTCAGGTCCTGACAGGTGGTGGTGGCGATGATGCTGCCCACGCTCATGAACTGCAACGCCCGGGCCAGGCCATGGGCGAACAGGAACAGCAGGGCGATGCCCGGTTTCTGCAGGGCGATGGCGATGAAGACCAGGCCCAGATAGGAGGTGGTGGAGTAGCTGAAGGCCCGTTTGAGGTCGACCTGGGCCAGGGCGACCAGAGCACCGCCGATGGCGCTGATCGAACCCACGGCCAGCAGCACCTGAATCGCCAGGGGGGAAAGCACCAGCACGGGCATCAGCTTGAGCAGCACGATGGCGCCGCAGGTGACGACCACCGAATTGCGCAGGATCGAGGCGGGATTGGGGCCCTCCATCGCCTCGTCCAGCCAGAGATGCATCGGGAACTGCGCGCACTTGCCCATCGGACCGGCGATCAGGCCAAGACCGAGCAGACAGGCACCCAGCGGTCCGATGGCACCGGATTCACGGGCATGGGCAGCCCAGCTGTAAAGGTCGGTGAACTCAAGCGAACCGGCCTTGGCGGAGAGACCGACCACGCCCATCAGCAGCAGCACATCGCCGACGCGCTTGGTCAGGAAGGCATCACGGGCCGCGGTGACCACCAGCGGCTGGGCGTACCAGAAGCCCACCAGCAGGTAGGTGGAGAGGGTGAGCATCTCCAGCAGGAAATAGCTCACGAACAGATTGCTGCTCAGCACCACGCCGCTCATGGCCCCCTCGAAGAAACCGACCAGGGCATAAAAGCGGGCCAGTGACCACTCCTTGTCGAGATAGCCAAGGGCGAAGAGCTGGCAGACCAGGCTCATCGTGGTCACAAGCTCCAGGGCCGCCAGATTCGTGAGCGAGAGGTCGAAGCCGATGCGCAGGTTCAGGTCCGTGGCCTGGAACCAACTGAACTCGAGGTGCTGGGGACCGAGCTCAGACACCATGCGGATCACGACACTGCCGTGCAGGACCGCCAGCAGGGTGACAAGCAGATTGAGGTAGGCCGCCGGTCGGGGGCCATTGCGCTTGATCCAGCCCGTGGCCCAGGGAAGCGACAGGACCATGCCGCTGAACCCATAGATGGGAATCAGCCAGGTGAGCTGCAGGGGTAGCGGGAGGGCGGCGCTCAAACGGGGAATGCGATGCAAGCCTCTGAGCCGAAACCTGGAGAGGCTTCGGCGCAGGGCCGTTGGCGGCGGAATCTAGGCGGTGAAGCGTCCCGCGGGGCAAGAACGCGCGTGGGACGCGTCGAAAGGCTCAGCCTCAGAAGGTGGCGCGCTGGCTCAGCGCACCACGACGACCGGAGCCGTAGCGGGCGTAACCGCGGCGGCGGCGTCCGCCCAGCTCCTGGAGCCAGGCCTCGAGCTCGCGGCCGTGATGCTGCTCATCCTCCAGCAAGGAGCGGAAGAAATCGCCATTGGGCTGATCGCCGACCAGGCCGCAGAAGCGAGCGGCCTGGTCGTAGTGGTGGATCAGCTGCTCCTCCAGCTCCGTGTTCTGCTCCAGCAACCCGAGTAGGTCGGGAGCATGACGCACGGGTTGGAGCTGGGACGCGGCCGGAGCAACACCGAGCGAGAGCATGTGCTGCACGATGCGCTCGGCGTGTTGCATCTCCTCAACGGTTTCCTCGCGGAAACGCTCGGCCGATGCCTCATCACCCCAGAACCCCAGAAGGGAGGCCTGAGTCATGTACTGCTGCACGGCAGTCAGCTCAAGACTGAGGGCGCGGCCCAGGTCGGCCAGGACGCGGGGATGAACGGCGTCCATCACCATCAGGCCCGACGATTGTTGGTGCCGGCCAGGGCGGGCTCGACCTCAGCGTGGGGGCGGG
>RFPK01000076.1 GCA_009926195.1 Synechococcaceae bacterium WB4_1_0192
GGTGGCGCTGCGAGAAGCGCTCGGCCAAGCGGGTGATGCTCTCAATCTGGTAGAGCCGGCCAGCGATGGTGGCGTCGGGGCGCACGTCCGCCAGCAGATCCAATTTCTCGCGGCGCTGAAAGCAGACGCGGTACTGCAGGGTGTCCTTGGAGAAAAACCCGAACACCGAGCGAGGAGGGTAGCCTCCGGCATCGTCCCAAACCCAGATGTCGTGGCCGTTGGTATAGAAGATCATCGGCCGCTGGCCGTGCACTTTTTCTAGCGCATCCGCGTACAGCTTCGCCTGCTCCTGGGGTTGGCGCCGCGGCGCCGGCCCCTGGGATGCCCTGATGAAAGCGGCCCAGCGGGGCGAGCCGCTGCAGTGGCAGCACCAGCAGGGCCAGGCTCTCTGGCAGGAGCTCGACGGCCTGCGGGCCATTCAGGTCAGCACCAGGAGCGAGGACAGTGCCGATCCGCGCCCAGCCCAGCGACTCGTGGTGGACCACCACTGCGGCGACGGCTGCCGCTGGCACCCACCGACCCTGTGGCTCGGCATCGGCTGTGAGCGGCACACCAGCCTGACCCTGCTGGAGCGGGCCGTGGATCAGGCCCTGGCGAGCGAGGGCCTTGCGGCGGAAGCGGTGGCAGGTCTGGCCAGCGCCAGCCGCAAGGCCGATGAGCCAGCGCTGCTGCAGCTGGCACAACAGCGGGGCTGGCCCCTGCGCTGCTTCAGCAGTGAGGAGCTGGCAGGCGTACCGGTGCCCAACCCGTCGGCGGTGGTTCTGGCGGAGCTGGGCACAGCCAGCGTGGCCGAGGCGGCCGCCCTGCGGGCCTCAGGGCCCGGCAGTCGCCTGCTGCTGGAGAAGCGGATCGAGCGGGCCAGCACCGGTGAGCAGGGGGCGGCCACCGTCGCCATCGCCACCGCCGCCAGCCAATGGGCACCGCAGCGGGGCCAGCTGCACCTGGTGGGCAGCGGCCCGGGCAGCCTCGATCTGCTCACCGCCGATGGGCGTCGCGCCCTCAGCGAGAGCTGCGTGTGGGTGGGCTACGGGCTCTACCTCGATCTGCTGGAGCCGCTGCGGCGCCCCGATCAGCTGCGCCGCGATGGCCAGCTCACCCAGGAGTGGCAGCGCTGCCAGGAAGCCCTGGAACTGGCCTGTCAGGGGCTGACAGTGGCCTTGATCTCGTCCGGTGAGAGCGGGATCTATGGCATGGCCGGCCTGGCACTTGAGCAGTGGCAGGCCCTGGCGGAGGGGGAGCGCCCTGGCTTCACGGTGCATCCGGGCATCTCCGCCCTTCAGCTGGCCGCAGCCCGCGCCGGCGCTCCCTTGATGCACGACTTCTGCACGATCAGCCTCAGCGACCGCCTCACCCCCTGGGCCGTGATCGAGCAGCGCCTGCGGGCCGCAGCCGCTGCTGACTTCGTGGTGGCGCTCTACAACCCGCGCTCCCGCGGCCGGGACTGGCAGCTGGGCATGGCCCGTGAGCTGCTGCTGGCCGGGCGACCGGCGCAGACACCGGTGGTGCTGGCCCGCCAACTGGGGCGGGCCGAAGAGGCCGTGAGCCTGCACACGCTGGGGGATCTGCCGATCGACCAGGTGGACATGCTGACGCTGGTGTTGATCGGCAACAGCAGCAGTCGCATCCAGGCCGGACGCATGGTCACGCCCCGTGGCTACCGGGGGGCTGAACTGAGCTGAAGGCTGAAAATCGGGATGACAGGATTCGAACCTGCGGCCCCTTCGTCCCGAACGAAGTGCGCTACCAAGCTGCGCTACATCCCGATGGCCGGAGTGTAGGAGATGACGGTCCCCCCTTCCCCAGGGGTGCCCATCCCTGCCGAACGCTGACGGGCCGATTCCTAGAGTCGACTCCGGCGCCCATCGCACGACACCGCCTTGCTCAAGCCCGACTGGCTGCGCGTCAAAGCCCCCCAGCGGGAGCGGATCGGAGCCGTGGCCGACCTGCTGCTGGACCTGAAGCTCAACACGGTCTGCCAGGAAGCCAGCTGCCCGAACATCGGTGAATGCTTCGCCGGTGGCACTGCCACGTTCCTGATCATGGGGCCGGGCTGCACCCGCGCCTGCCCCTACTGCGACATCGACTTCGACAAGAGCGTGCGCGCCCTCGACCCCAGCGAGCCGGAGCGACTGGGGGAGGCGGTGGCCCGACTGGGGCTCAAGCATGTTGTGATCACCTCGGTGAACCGGGACGACCTCGCCGATGGGGGGGCCAGCCAGTTCGTGGCCTGCATCGAGCAGGTGCGCCAGCGCTCACCGCTCACCACGATCGAACTGCTGATCCCGGACTTCTGCGGCGACTGGGACGCCCTGGCCCGTGTGATGGAGGGTGGTCCCGACGTGCTGAACCACAACATCGAAACGGTCCCCAGGCTGTACCGCAAGGCTCGGCCCCAGGGGATCTACGAACGCTCGCTGGAGCTGCTGCTGCGGGTTCGCCAGGGCTGGCCTCGGGTCTACAGCAAGTCCGGCCTGATGGTGGGCCTGGGCGAAAGCGATATCGAGGTGATGGAGGTGATGGCGGACCTGCGGCGCCACCGGGTGGACATCGTCACGATCGGCCAGTACCTCTCACCGGGGCCCAAGCACCTGCCGGTGGAACGCTTTGTGACGCCCGGGCAGTTCGAGGCCTTCCGGCGTCATGGCGAGGAGGAGCTCGACTTCCTGCAGGTGGTGAGCACACCGCTGACCCGCAGCAGCTACCACGCGGGCGAGGTGCAGCGACTGATGCAGCAGCACCCCCGCTAGCGCCTACCCCAAAGGTTCGAGGATGAATTCGGCCTCCAGAGCGCGAGCCTCGGCAGAACCCGCACCAACCGTGCCTTCAAGAGCCTCGATGCGGCTGTTGACCAGGCTGACGGGGGCATCAAGACGCGCGCAATGGTGCAGGAATGCCACCGCCATCTGGCGGGCGAACAGCTGCTGCATCTGCTGGGCGAATTCAGGAGGCATGACCTGCGTTGCGGATGGCCAGACCCTATGGAGACCGACCGGTGCGCTCCGGGGCGCGAACCGAACCGGATGGTGGGGCAGGCCGACCAGGATGGCGGGGCTCCGAACCGCGGCTGCGGTGAACCGAACCCTCGCCCCATGCCGCGGTCCTGAGTCGGCCCCGCTCAGCCCAGGCTGAACGGGCTGTAACTGTGCAGATCGCGGTCCACCACATCCAGACCGGACTGACGTTTGATGGACTGCACCAAGGGCAGGCTGATCGGTAATGCCAGCGCTTCGTAGGCGGTCTTGAACAGCCAGGACCCCCAGACACCGGCAATCAGCGTGGTCAGCGGAACGGTGCCAGCGAAGGCGAGGCTGTAGAAGAGCAGTGAATTGATCGCCTGGGCACAGGCGGTTGATGCCACAAAGCGACGGGCCATCGCGCCGACACCGCGGCCATCGCGCCGCTTCAACCGGGACACCACGATGGCATTGACGAATTCACCGGCGATGTTGGCCACCAAGCCGGCGACCACCAGCCTCGGTACCGTGCCGAGGATGCGGGCATAGGCCTCCTGGGCGTCCCAGCCGGGAGCGGCCGGGAGCACCTCCACCAGAGCCGTGGCGAGCACCACCAGCAGCTGACAGCCGAAGCTGACCCAGATCACCTGACGGGCCAGCCGGTAGCCGTACACCTCGGTGATCGCATCGCCACAGATGTAGCTGATCGGGAAGAGCACAAGGGCTCCATCCAGCACAAGTGGGCCCACCTTGGCCAGCTTGCTGCCCAGGATCGGCCCGACAAGCTGGGCGGTGACCAGCAGGGCGACCAGCGGCAGCAGCCCCGCCGGCAGGGGCAGGGGAGCGACCGCTGGCACTGCGGGATCAGGCTGCAACCGCTTCGCGCTCGGCCAGGCCGACCGTGGCCTTCTCGCTCGGGGGCACGAGCACCTTGAAGCGGCCCTTCCAGGTGGACCAGTCGGCCAGGATCTCTGCGGCCTTGCTGCTGCCGGTGGCCTCGTGATGGGCCTGCAGCAGGGGCTGGAGGATCGCCTCCTGCTCAGGGGTGGTGAGCTCGCAGATCGCCACGATCTCGCGGTTCACCCGCTCGGTCAGGCCACCGCCTTCATCGAGGATGAAAGCGACACCACCGGTCATGCCGGCGGCCACGTTGCGGCCGGTGCTGCCCAGCACCACCACCACACCGCCGGTCATGTATTCACAGCAGTGATCGCCGGCACCCTCCACCACGGTGCGGGCACCGCTGTTGCGCACGGCGAAGCGCTCACCGGCGCGCCCCAGGGCGAACACTTCACCACCGGTGGCGCCATAGAGGCAGGTGTTGCCAAGGATCACCTGGCTGCCGGGGTCAAGCCCGCCGGCGGGAGGCACCAGGGTGACGCGACCACCGTTGATGCCCTTGCCCACATAGTCGTTGGCCTCACCGACCAGGCGGAGGTTCATCCCCTGCACGTTGAAGGCGCCGAAGCTCTGGCCGGCCGCACCGGTGAAGGTGAGGTCGAGCTGCCCCTGGAAACCCTTGTTGCCGTGACGGGCGGCGATCTCGCCACCGAGGCGGGCACCGACACTGCGGTCGGTGTTGATGATCGGCAGGGTGCGGGCCAGGTGCCCGTGGCCCTCGATCGCGGCCAGCAGCTCGGCATCGGCCAGAAGCTGATCCTCCAGGATCACGCCGTTGCCATGGGCTTCGCTCGCATGCTGCAGCCAGCTCCGGTCGGCGGCAGCGGCGATCGGCTCCAGCAGGCAGGAGAGATCGAGGGCGCTGGTCTTGGCCAGGCGCACGGTGCGGGGCTGAAGGAACTCGGTGCGACCGATCAGATCCTCCAGGCGAGCCACGCCGAGCACGCTCAGCAACTGGCGCACCTCCTCGGCCACGTAGAGGAAGAAATTCACCACATGCTCAGGGATGCCGGTGAAGCGCTTGCGCAGGGCCTCCTTCTGGGTGGCCACACCCACCGGGCAGTTGTTGGTGTGGCAGACCCGGGCCATGATGCAGCCCTCGGCGATCATCGCGATCGAACCGAAGCCGTATTCCTCGGCACCGAGCAGGGCGGCGATGATCACGTCCCAGCCGGTCTTGAGGCCGCCATCGGCGCGCAGCAGCACGCGATCACGCAGGCCGTTCTCCAGCAGGGCGCGATGCACCTCGGTGAGGCCCAGCTCCCAGGGACCGCCGGCGTGCTTGATCGAGCTGAGCGGCGAGGCACCCGTGCCGCCGTCGTGGCCTGAGATCTGGATCACATCGGCGTTGGCCTTGGCCACACCGGCGGCGATGGTGCCGATCCCGATCTCAGCCACCAGCTTCACGCTCACCCTGGCGGCCGGATGGACCTGGTGCAGGTCGTGGATCAGCTGAGCCAGATCCTCAATCGAATAGATGTCGTGGTGCGGCGGCGGCGAGATCAGGGCCACGCCGGCCTTGCTGTTGCGCAGCCAGGCGATGTAGGGATCCACCTTCGGCCCGGGCAGCTGACCGCCCTCACCGGGCTTGGCGCCCTGGGCCACCTTGATCTCCAGCTGCCTGCCGCTGCGCAGGTATTCAGGGGTGACGCCGAAGCGGCCTGAGGCGATCTGCTTGATCGCCGAGCAGGCTGTGTCGCCATTGCGCAGGCCCTTGATCGTGGGCAGGGTGGCGGAGCGGCCCTCGCCATCGACGTCGCTGAGGGGGTGGAAGCGGGCGGGGTCTTCGCCGCCCTCACCGCTGTTGCTCTTGCCGCCGATGCGGTTCATGGCGATGGCCAGCACCTCATGGGCCTCACGGGAGAGGGCGCCGAGGCTCATGCCACCGGTGCAGAAGCGCTCGCAGATGCTCTCGACGCTCTCCACCTGATCCAGGGGCAGCGGGGCCGCTGCGGGCTTCAGCTCAAGCAGGTCGCGCAGGGCCGTGACCGGCCGGTTCTCCAGAATGGTCTTGTAGGTGGAGAAGTGGTCGTAGCCGGGGCCAGCCTCAACGGCAGCGTGGAGGGCCTTGGCCATCTCCGGGCTGTTGAGGTGGTACTCACCGCCGGTGCGGTACTGCACGAAGCCCATGAACTCCAGCTTGGTGCGATTGAGTTCGGGGAAGGCCTTGGCGTGGAAGCTGAGGGTTTCGCTGGCCAGCTCGCTGAGGCTCAGGCCAGCCACGCGGCTGGTGGTGCCCTTGAAGGCCAGCTCGATCAGATCGGCGCCGATGCCGATCGCCTCGAAGATCTGGGCGCCGTGATAGCTGGCCAGCAGCGAGATCCCGATCTTGGAGAGGATCTTGCGCAGACCATCCTCCAGGGCCTTGCGCACGTTGGCCTGCACCTGGTCCGCCGTGAGGGCAGGCAGCTTGCCGCGCTGGATGTTGGTCTGCACCTTGGGCTGGGCCAGCCAGTGGCGCGCCGTCTCCCAGGTGAGCCAGGGGCAGACGGCGCTGGCGCCGTAGCCGATCAGGCAGGCCAGATGGTGGGTACTCCAGCACTGGGCGGTGTCGACCACCAGGGAGGTCTGCAGGCGCAGACCCAGGTTGAGCAGGTGGTGGTGCACCGCGCCCACGGCCAGCAGCGGCGAGATGTACGTGCTGGTGGCTGTGATGCCGCGATCGGACAGCACCAGGATCTGGCTGCCGGCACGCACCGCCGCCTCGGCCTCGCCCTTGAGGCGCTCGACGGCTGCAGCCAGGGCATTGGGACCGTCGGCGACGGGCAGGAGCGTGGAGAGGGTGCTGAGTGGCAGGCCATGGCCACCCAGGGCAGCCAGTTCGGCCTCATTGAGGATCGGGCTGGACAGATGCAGCACAGCGGCAGCGGCGGCCTCGGGGCGCAGCGGTGAACCACGCCGGCCGAGATGCATCTCCAGGCTCATCACCAGCTTTTCCCGCAGGGGATCGATCGGCGGGTTGGTGACCTGGGCGAAGCGCTGCTTGAAGTAGTCGTACAGCAGGTGCGGCTTATCGGAGAGCACCGCCAGGGGAATGTCGTCGCCCATGCAGTAGGTGGGCTCCTTGGCGGCACCGGCCATGTCCTCGATCACCAGATCGAAGTCCTCGGCGGTGAAGCCGAAGGCGGTCTGCTGCTGGAGCAGGTCCAGGTCGCCCAGCTGGCGCTCCTGGGTCCAGGGCTGGACGGCGAGGCTGCGGCGGTTCTCGGCCAGCCACTGGCCGTAGGGGTGGCGGGAGGCCACCTCGGCCTTCACCTCCCAGTTGCGCAGCAGGCGACCGTTCTCCAGGTCCACCGCCAGCATCTGACCGGGGCCGAGACGGCCCTTCTCGATGATGCGGCTCTCCTCCAGCTCGACAACGCCGGTTTCGCTGCCCATCACCACGAAGCCGTCGCTGGTGATGCAGTAGCGGGCCGGGCGCAGACCATTGCGATCCAGGGTGGCGCCGACGCTGCGGCCATCGGCGAACACCAGCAGAGCCGGACCGTCCCAGGACTCCTGGGTGCAGGCCGAATACTCATAGAAGGCCTGGATCTCGGGCCTGTCCACCAGCTCCGGCTGGTCGCGGAAGGCTTCCGGCACCAGCGTCAGCAGGCTTTCGGTGATCGGACGACCGCTGCGCACCAGGAGTTCGAGGGTGGCGTCGAGGTTGGCCGAGTCGCTGAAGGCGGGGTTGACCACCGGCTTGAGGTCAGCAGCCGCCTCACCCCAGACCGCATCAAGGTTGGCCTCGGAGGCGCGGGCCCAGTTGATATTGCCCAGCAGGGTGTTGATTTCGCCGTTGTGGCCGAGCAGGCGCATCGGCTGAGCCAGGGGCCAGCGGGGCAGGGTGTTGGTGCTGAAGCGGCGGTGGTACACCGCAAAGCTCACGGCGAAGCGCTCGTCGCGCAGGTCGGCGTAAAAAGCAGAGAGCACCTCCGAGCGCACCATGCCCTTGTAGACGAGGGTGCGGCTGCTGAGGGAGGCGAAGTAGAGATCGCTCGGGCCGGGGCCCCAGGCCTCGCGGGCCCGGTCGCCGCAACGGCGACGCAGGCGGAACAACAGCGCCTCGAGGGCATCATCAGCGACATCGGCCGCGAGCAGCCACTGCTCGATCACCGGGGCCGTACCACGGGCCAGGGGACCCAGCACCGCGGGATCCACCGGCACCACACGCCAGCCAAGGCTGCGCAGCCCGAGCGCTGCAGCCTCCTCGGCGCAGAACCCCCGGGCCTGATCACGACGGGCGTCGTCAGCCGGCAGGAAGACCATGCCCAGGCCACGGGATGGGCCGGCGGCGGTGGCTTCAGGCCAGACGGCTTCGAGATAGGTCCAGGGGATGCCGCAGAGCACACCGGCGCCATCGCCCGAGTCGCCGTCGCCACCGCAACCGCCGCGATGCTCCATGCAATCGAGCCCGCGCAGCGCCTGCTGCAGCAGCCAGTG
>RFPK01000077.1 GCA_009926195.1 Synechococcaceae bacterium WB4_1_0192
GAGTCTGAGCGGCTGGCCCGGCTGGGGGTCCGCAGCCAGGGGGAGCAGGGGCTCCTCTACGCCCGCATGCTCACCAAGGAGGATGCCCGGATCGACTGGAGCCGCTCGGCCCTGGCGATCCATCGCACGGTGATGGGGCTCTACCCAGGTGCCACCACAAGCTGGAAGGGCCAGCGGCTCAAGGTGCTGGCCACTGAACCGCTGGTGCGGCGCCTGGCGGACCAGCTCAGCCCGACCGCCGCCAGCCTGGCGCAGCGCTGGGGGCTGGAGTCCGGCAGCAGCGCAGCGATACCCGGTGATCCACCGGGCACGGTGCTGGCGATTGAACCGGAGGTTGGCGTGGTGGTGGCCAGCGGCGGTTGCCCACTGCTGCTGCGCGAAGCCCAGCTGGAGGGCAAGCGGGCCAGCAGCGGCCAGGCCCTGATCCAGCAGCTGGGTGCCGAGCTGGGTGAGCGACTGGGCGACTGGGACTGAGCCGCAGGCCGCGGAGGGAGGGATTCAGGCGACCAGCAGCTGGTAGGCCTGGCTGATGCGATGGAAGTCCTCGGCGCGGCCGCCCAGATCGGGGTGGTGCTGCTTGACCAGCCGGCGGTGGGCACGCTTGATCGCCTCGGTCGGCGCACCCCAGGGCAGGCCCAACAGCCGATAGGCCTCAACCCGGCGCGGATCGGCTCCCGCAGGCGCGTCGGCTGCCTGCTGGTGCTGCTGTCCGCCCGAGAAGCCTGTGGTGTTGCGGCCACGGCTGTCGCTGCCCTGGCTGCTGCGCTGACTCCTGTGGTCGCTGCTGGTGCGGCGGCCTGACTCGCTGCGCTGGCGGGCGCGCAGGTCGGCGACGACGCGATTGGGATCATCATCAAGCCACTCCAGGGCGCTGACGCCGTAGAGCGCGAAGGCGGCGCGAATCGCCAAACGGCGGCGGTTATCCGGGCCGGCCAGGGCCTGCTGCAGATCGCCGCCGAGCCCAGGCACCAGCCGATCCAGGCGCTGTTCGAGGGTCAGCTGAGGAAAGAAGCTGCGACGGTTGAGGGTCTCGATCAGGCCGCGCAGTCCCGTACCCGTATGCGGATCGCCGAGGCGCAGCTCGCGCCAGCCGGTCTGGGCAGCGAGGGCATCACCCCACTGCTGCACCTGCTCGGCCGTGACGCGTGCTGAGCCCTGAGACTGGGACCCCTGCCGCTGTGCACCGGGATCAGGGCGGGATTGGCGATCCCACTGCTCCAGGAGCCGCCGCAACTGCTGAACCTCGCGGCGCAAGGCTTGGTTTTCAGCGAGCAGGGCTTGGTTTTCGGCAAGCAGGGCATCGATGTTGGTGGTGACCCGTCGCGGCTGGGCAGCCGACGGCCACTGGCGCGGATCAAACCCCATCAGCTGGCGAGCCGGGTCTCAACGGTCAACGGCCGCGAGCCACGGGACGAGGGCCTGCAGCGCGGCCTGGGCTACGGCCGGCGCCGGAACGACCACCCCCGCCGCCGCGGCCACCACGCCCCCGACCGCCGCTGAGATCCAGGGGCGGCGCCGTGAGAACGGTGGGTTCGAAGCCGGGTACCTCCTGGCGGGGCAGGGCATTGCCGATCAGACGTTCGATCGCCCGCAGCAGCTCATGCTCCTCGGCCGCCACCAGCGACACGGCGTGGCCACTGTGGCCGGCGCGGCCGGTGCGACCGATGCGATGCACGTAATCCTCGGCCTGGTTGGGCAGATCGAGGTTGACCACATGCGGCAGCTGGTGGATGTCGATGCCGCGGGCGGCGATGTCGGTGGCGACCAGCACGCGCACCTCGCCGCTCTTGAAGCCGGCCAGGGCACGGGTACGGGCCCCCTGGCTCTTGTTGCCATGAATGGCGGCGGCGGCGATGCCCTCGCTGCTCAGGCGATCGGCGATGCGGTTGGCGCCGTGCTTGGTGCGCGAGAACACCAGCACCTGCTGCCAGTCGTTGCTGCGGATCAGATGCCCGAGCAACTCGGGCTTGCGATCCATGTCGCAGGGGTGAAGCACGTGCTCAACCGTGGCGGCGGTGCGGTTTTCCGGGGTGGCCTGCAACTTCATCGAGAACCAGGATCTCCACGCGATCGAGCCTGACGGCGTTCTGCTGCGCCAGGTCCATCAGGCGACCGGGAGTGGCCACCAGGACGTCGGCGCCGCCACGCAACCGCATCATCTGCGGATTGATCTTGACGCCACCGAACACCACATCGGAGCGCAGGTCGAGGTGTCGGGAATAGGCCGCGACGTTCTCACCCACCTGAGCCGCCAGCTCGCGGGTCGGCGTGAGCACCAGGGCCCGCACCACGTTGTTGCGGGCGTGGGGACCATGGCGCAGCCGTTCCAGCATCGGCAGGGTGAAGCCTGCCGTCTTGCCGGTGCCGGTCTGGGCGGCTGCCATCACATCACGGCCCTCCAGCACAGCCGGGATGCACTGCTGCTGGATCGGCGACGGGTTGGTGTAACCCTTCTCGATCACCGCCTGAACGATGGGACGACCCAGACCAAGCGCTGCGAAGGGGGAAGCGTTCAGCGCCTCCTCACTCGGCGGCGGCACGGCGGGCTGGGCACGGCGCTGAGGTTGGGCAGAGCGGGGCGATGGCATGACCCCTGGGGGCTGACCAGCCCCGTTCGGGGATCGGCTGCCCGTAGCGGCAGCGCCATTGGGGCTGGCGCTGCCGCGGCGACGCCGCCGGGTGGTGGAGCGGGAGGGCGGCTGCTGTCCGGCCGCGGGAGTGGAGGGGGACGTTATGGCAGCGGCCCTGGGGATGGAGTCACCCTAGGGTCCGCCGTGTCGGGGCTCCTCGGTGTAGAGCTGCCGGGCCTGCTCGAGCGTGAACAGCAGATCGGCATCGCTGAGCGCACAACCAGCGGGCCAGCACTGCGCCAACCAGTCGCGCAGCGCCACTGCGGGCGAGCCATCGCGTTCGAGATCGACGAAGAACTGATGCTGCGCCGCCAGCACGCGGAACTTGAGGAACTCCAGCAACTGGTGGCGCCTGATCAGGGCCTGCCTGCCATCCAGCACCCTGGCAACGAAACGACAGCGACCGGCATCCACCCCCAGCGCAAAGCGCGTGCCGAGCGGGAGGGTCCCCAGCGGCGGGGCCAGCACCTCAAGCCGGGAAGCGCTGTGATGGTGGGCCCGTTTGGTTTCCGGGTGGGGGTGGTAGATCAGAGCCTCACGGTCCCGCGGATCCGTCTCGGCGGGGGCTTCGTGGTGAGGGGGGGCCAACCATCGCAGACGACAACGCCAGAACGAGAAGGTCTCAGGTGGGTGTCGGTCAGTCCAGCGCAGGTGCGGCATGCAGTGGTCTGGATTCCGCAACTGCCAGGCGCCGGGCCCGAACTCCAGATTGAGGGTGGCGGGCTGGTAAGGGGCCAGATCCAGACCCAGACGACGGAAGTGCGGGGCCTGCAGCGTGATCGTGCCCGCCGGATAGGGGCTGTCGCTAGCGCGACCGGAGGCGACGCCATGGCCAGCCACCAGCTGGCCGACCCACCAGCTCAGGGTGGGATCGGTCATGGCAGTGCAGGGCTGTGGTGAGCGCAGCGGTCACAGGGGCCATCCGGGAGCACGGCACAGCGCAGCAGCGGCGAGCGGGCATTGAAGCGGCAGCTGGGATCGCCGATCACCCAGCGCCCTTGCCAGAAACGGGCATCAGCCGGCTGGCGTTGCAGCTTCACCAGCAGGGCAATAGTGCTGAGTTCATAGCGGCCTGCCCGCAGTTGGTAGCGGTGATGGCGCTGCAACACCATGTAGCTGCGCTCCCCGACCACCAGCCAGCGACCAGGCTGGGGCACCTCCTCCAGTTCCAGGCGCTCCAGCAGGCGGTTGCTACCGGCCTGAAGCAGCTCAACACGCGTTGGGCTCAGGGGCTCACCTCCTGCACCGTCTGGGGCGTGCGCCTGGAGAATCCCCAGCTGAACAGCAGGGCCACCAGGGCCAGCAGGAGCCATTCGGGCGGCACCAGCTCCGGCAGCAGCACCCGCAGCACCAGGCGGATCCCGACCAACCCGACCGCCAGGTAACCGGCTGTCTCGAGATGGTCGAATTCAGCGATCCAGCGGATGAACAGCGCTGAGGTGAGGCGCAGGGCCACCACACCGATCACGCCACCCACCATCACCAGCAACAGGTTGTCGCTGACGGCGACGGCGGCCGCCACGCTGTCGAGGGAGAAGGCCAGATCGGTGAGCGCGAGGGTGGTCGCCACCGCAGCCAGGCCGCGATCGTGGGGTGGATGGGCCTGAAGCGATGGCCCGTGCAGGTCCGCCTCGACGGCAGCAGGATCGGACGGCAGGTCGGTGGCAGAGCCTTCAGCAGGGCCATCAGGGGTGGCGCTGCTGCCAGCGCCCTGCGGCCAGAGACTGGTGGCACAGAGCCAGAGCAGATAGCCGGCCGCCAGGAGCTGCAGGGGCCAGAAATCGAGCACCCAACGGGCAACGCCGATCAGGGCCAGGCGAAACAGCAGGGCGAGCCCCAGGCCCAGATTCAGGGCCTGGCCCTGCTGAGCCGGATCCTTGAGACGGCGCGAAATCGCCGCCAGGGCGATGGCGTTGTCGGCGGAGAGCACCGCCTCCAGCGCCACCAGCAGGGGCAGCAGCAGCAGCCACTCACCCCACTGATCCGCCGCCTCGATCAAGGGCGAAAGGGATTGGATTGATTCCGCTTCCATCGAGGCCTGCAGCGGATCCGAGAGGGAGGCACTCTAGGGAGATCGCACCCTGCCGCCGCGGCGATGGAGCCTGAGCCGATGCCACCTGCGCCAGACGCCACCCCGGAACCCTGGTTTGAGGCACGCCTGGCCCATGCGGAACAGGGCCGGCGGGTGGTGGAAGCCAGTGCCTGGCTGAGTGGCAGCTGTCTGGGGCGCAGCCTCGGCGAGGCCGCCGACGCCGAAACCGCCGAAGACCGGGCCATGACACGGCTGCGGCTGCGGCTGAAGGACCAGTCCGTCCAGGTGTCGCTGACCGCAGCAGCCCTGGCCCCAACGGCCCAGGCAGCACGACCCATGGCACCGGCTCCAGTGCGGATCCAGCCCGCCGAGATCGCAGCGCCGGCCCGGGATCAGGGTCCAACCCAGGAGACCCTGTTCGAGGGCGGGCAAACCAGACCGGATCACGGCATGCAACCGCCTGAACCACCTGAGCCCCATCCGTGGCCAGCGGAGCAGCCCGCAGCGGTGGCGGAACCGGCCCGGGATCCGGACGATTGGAGCGATGAGCTCGCCGAACTCGAGATCCAGCTGGCTCGACTGCAATGGGATCGCAGCCAGGAATCGCTCTACCTGCAGCGCGCCTTCGGCCATCCCAGCCGCAGCCGCATCACTACCTACACCGACCTGCTGGCCTATGTGCGTGCCCTGCGCCTTCTGCCCATGGACAGCACGCCGGAGCGCGCATCCGTGCCACTGCGCCGCCGCGATCTGCTCAGCCAGTGC
Organism: Synechococcaceae bacterium WB4_1_0192; assembly: GCA_009926195.1. Lineage (GTDB taxonomy): Bacteria > Cyanobacteriota > Cyanobacteriia > PCC-6307 > Cyanobiaceae > Vulcanococcus. The sequence goes on from RFPK01000077.1 coordinate 5,428, forward strand.
GATGAACTTCTAGCCAGCCTGCGCTGGGACGCCGGGCGCGGTCGCCAGCTGCTGGAGGAGCAGTTCCGACTGACCAGCCGCCAGCAACTGAGCGATGAACAGCTGCTGCAGTTCAACATGCTGCTGGAGGAGCAGCTCATCAATGCCGGCAGTGCGCCTGCAGCAGTTGCCAGCCCAGGCTGAGGTGCTGCTGATTGGCGTAGGCCTCCTCCTCCAACCGCCGCTGCTGGGGCGACTGACCCGCATAGATCGGCGCGGCCAGGTTGGCGCGCTGGCGCAGGGCCACCTGACGGGACAGACCGAGCGGCTGGGGCTCAGCATGCAGGTGGCCGCGGCGGCAGCTCTGGGCCACATGAATCGCCTCATGGTTGAGGACGATGGCGAAATGATGACTGCCCTTGCCAGGCACATCCGGCCGGATGCGCAGCACAGCGCTGCGGGGCTCCCATTCCCCGGCGGCTCCGCGCTGGCGCGGCGGCCCGAGCACCACCCGCACACCCCGGGCCCGCAACGTCTGCAGCAGCGTCCGGATCGCCTGCCGTTCCAGCATGAAGCTGGGGGGCTGGCGGATCAACGCCTTGATCTGTTCCAGACTCAGGGGCGGATCGCCCACCTGCCGCCGATAGACATAGCGAATGCCACCACCGGGGATCGGCTCGGCGCGGGGCTGCCAGCTGCGATCGCCGGCATCCAGTTGGCTGAACAGCAACGGATCCCGTTCGGGGTCGAGGGGAAAATCACTGGGCAGGAGCCTGGGGCGCTGGGCGCTCAGCGCCGGCTGAAAGGGCACCGCCCCGGGCAGCGGCGGGCGCGTCTGCAGCAGGGCCAGGGCGGCGGCTCCCAACAACAGCAGCGAGGCACCCAGCACAGGCCGCAGCAGCAAGCTTTTGAGCTCCCCGGGCAGTTCGCTTCGCCAAGCTAGGTAGGACACGGCGACCGGCCACCGATTGCGAGGATGCCCCTCACTCGATGCCCGCTCTCCACGCCATGCCCCTCACCCCCCTGGTGCGCCAGCTGCAGCAGGTGCCGCTCACCGGGGAGGTGCTGGCCCGCCTGGACCGGCCTGAGCGGCTGCGGCTGAGCGGAGCGGGACGGGGCGCCCGGGCTTTGATCAGCAGCGCGCTGGCCGGCGGCGGAGCGGTGCCTCTGCTGGTGCTGGTGCCCACCCTGGAGGAGGCCGGCCGCTGGGCGTCACTGCTGGAGTTGATGGGCTGGCGCAGCTGCCAGCTGTACCCCACCAGCGAAGGCAGCCCCTACGAACCCTTTGATCCCACCGACGAGATCACCTGGGGGCAGCTGCAGGTGCTGAGCGAGCTGCTGGATGACGGCGGGCGCGGCGCCCTGGCCATCGTGGCCACCGAGCGCGCCCTGCAACCGCACCTGCCGCCGCCGGCGGCCCTGCGGGCCCAGTGCCTGAGCCTGCGCAAGGGCGACAGCCTCGATCTCGATCAGCTCGGCGAGACCCTGACGCGGCTCGGCTACGAGCGGGTGAGCAGCATCGAACAGGAGGGCAGCTGGAGCCGCCGCGGCGACATCGTCGATGTGTTCCCGGTGAGCGCCGAGCTGCCGGTGCGCCTGGAGTTCTTCGGCGAAGAACTGGAGAAGCTCCGCGAGTTCGACCCGGCCAGCCAGCGCTCGCTCGATCCGATCGAGGTGGTGCGCCTCACCCCCAGCGGCTACGGGCCGCTGATCGCCGAGGCTCTGCGCGAGGCGGTGCCCGATGGGCTCGACAGCCTGCTCAGCCCCGAAGCGCTGGAGCAGCTGCTGGAAGGCGGCACACCGGAAGGGCTGCGCCGGCTGATGGGCCTGGCCTGGGAGCAGCCCGCCTCCCTGCTCGATTACCTCAACCCCGCCACCCTGATCGCGGTGGATGAGCGGCGGCACTGCCTCTCCCACGGTGAGCAGTGGTTCAACCATGCCGCTGAACACCACGGCGAGATCTGCGCCGAGCTGGGAGCCCCCCTGCCCGCGGCGCTGCACCGCGATCCCCTCATGGCACTGGAGCAGGCCTGCGGCGACTTCCGCGGCTTCGATCTGGCCGAGCTGCACGAGAGCGACAACCACCCCAACAGCTTCGATCTGGCCAGCCGGCCGGTGCCGGCCTACCCCAATGCCTTCGGCAAACTGGCCGCTCTGGTGAAGGGCTACGTAGCTGAGAAGGCCACGGTGTGGCTGCTCTCGGCTCAGCCCACGCGGGCGGTGGCGCTGCTGGAGGAGCACGACTGCATCACCCGCTTCGTGCCGAACCCGGCCGACGTGCCGGCGATCGAGCGCCTGGTCGAGCAGCGCACACCCGTGGCGCTGAAGACGCGGGGCACCGCCGAGCTGGAGGGCCTGCAACTGCCGGCCTGGAAGCTGGTGGTGATCAGCGACCGCGAGTTCTTCGGCCAGCACTCCCTGGCGGCCACGGGCTACGTGCGCCGGCGCCGCAAGGCAGCCAGCCGCACGGTGGATCCCAACAAGATGCGGCCCGGCGATTTCGTGGTGCACCGCAACCACGGCATCGGCAAATTCCTCAAACTCGAGAAACTGGCGGTCGGCGGCGAATCGCGCGACTACCTGGTGGTGCAGTACGCCGATGGCCTGCTGCGGGTGGCGGCCGACCAGCTGGGCAGCCTCGGCCGCTACCGCGCCACCACCGAACAGCCGCCCGAGCTCAACCGCATGGGGGGCACCGCCTGGAGCAAGGCCAAGGAGCGGGCCCGCAAGGCCGTGCGCAAGGTGGCGCTCGATCTGGTCAAGCTCTATGCGGAGCGCCACAAGGCACCCGGCTTCGCCTTCCCGGCCGATGGCCCCTGGCAGAGCGAGCTGGAGGAG
>RFPK01000078.1 GCA_009926195.1 Synechococcaceae bacterium WB4_1_0192
CTCCTGCCATCGGCTGAGCCTGAGGTTTCAACCCAATCGCCCGAGGGCCTGGTTCGCCAGGCCCTTTTTTTGTGCGTCGGCCAAAACCAGGGAACAGCCGGCCGATTGCGGGGAACCCTCAAGGGGTTGTTCCGCACAGGCACCCACGTATGGCCCGCCTGCACCCGGCGCACGCGGCTGCGCCACCCACGCACCAGAGCGGCTTTGTCCTGCCCCTGGCGATGGTGTGCAGCCTGCTGCTGCTGCTCAGCACCACCTCGCTGCAACTGGCGCTGCTGCAGAGCCAGAAGGTGCAGATCGCCCAGGAGCAGCGCAGCGATGACGACGACCTGCTGGTTTCGGCGGCCCATGCCACGGCCGCACAGCTGCTGGGGCGGTACCGCTGCCTGCGGGATCTGCCACTGAGCGCCTGGAGCGGGACGGCGCGGCCAGCGGACTGCCCGGCTGGCCTGAACCCGCAGCAGCTGATGCGCACGGAACTCTGGGGCCGGGCTGTGGAGATCAGCGGCTGGGATCCAGAGAGCGGAGCGACAAGCGGCGGTGTGCTGAGTCTGCGCCTGGCGGATGGCAGCGGTAGCGAGCGGTTCGCGCTCAGTTTCCAGCCGGCGCTGCCGCTGCGGGAGGCACTGTGATGCAGCTGTGTGAAGTGATGGTGGCGGCGGCAGTGTTCGGGCTCAGTGCCGCCACCGGCCTGCAACTCACGGCTGGCGCTGGGGAAAGCCAGCAGCGCCTGGGCAGTCGCAGCGAGCTGCTGGCGCGGATCGATCAGGACAGGCTGCAGCTGCAGGCGCGCTGGCAAGCCAGCGCCGGGGCTCCGATGGGGCCTTGCAGCGTGGTTGCGCTTGGGCTGGCCCAGTCGGCCGAGGCGATCAGCCTGGACGCGCCACTGCAGCGGCAGCTGCGCATCAGCGCCGATGGTCAGAGCCTGGAGGTGAGCTGGCTCAGCGGCGCGGATGGCCAACCACTGCGACGCCGGCTGTTCACGCCGGCGGGGCTGGGGCTCTGCAGCGATACGACCGAAGCAGGGGCTGCGGCATGAATACGGGTATGACCCTGCCGGAAGCCCTGGTCAGCGTGGCGCTGCTGGGCATCCTGACCAGCCTGGCGATGCCGGCAGCCCATGACGGCCTGGCGCGGCAGCGGCTGGAGGCCGCCGGTCGCCAGCTGGGGATGGGGCTGGAGCGGGCAAGGGCCCAAGCGGAACAGCAGGGAAGCCCCTGCGGCATCAGCCTGGGGCCGCAGGGCTGGAGCGCACCGGCGGACAACGCCCTGCCGGCCTGCCTCGGTGAGGAACTGGAACCACTGCGCACCGGCATCGGCATCGCCGACGATCTGAAGCTGCGCCATACGTTTCCGGCCGTGCTGCGGATCAGCGCCAATGGCCTTGTACTGGATGGCGGCACAGCCGTGCTCAGCGATAGCGGCACCGACCTGCAGCGCTGTCTGGTGATGGCGCCACCACTGGGGGTGGTGCGCATCGGCCGCTATCACGGCAAAACGGACGCTGAACCGAACAGTGCCGCCTGCCTACCCGATCCAACACTCTGACAACGATGACGGGTTTTTCTCTGGTGGAAACATTGGTAGCCCTGAGTGTTGGCCTGAGCCTGGCCGGCACGATCATGCAGACCCTGACCTGGCAGGGGCAGATTCACGGACGCCTGTCGCGGCTGGTGCGTGAACGGGCCTGGCAAGAACGCACCCTGAACCTGATCGCCGCGGAGGTGGCCCAGGCCAATCGCATCAGCGAAACGCCGCAGAACGAACGGGCGTCGTGTGCGCTGGCTGGACGTTCAGCGGTGCTCCATCTGGAAACCGGCGCAGGCCCCATCACCTACACTGTGGGAAGTGCACCCAGCGGCATCTGGCGCGGCCGGGTGTTGATGCGCTGCGGTCCAGCCTTTGATCTGCAGGGCAATCTTTCAAGGGGCAGCCAGGCTCAGAACCGGGTGGTGCTCGATGGCCTGCCCAGCCAGCCGAGCCCCTGGGCCCGTTGCAGCACCCTGCTCGGAGGCCGAGGCAGCGAGCTTGGCAACTCCTTTCAGCAAGGGTTTTCAGCCTGCCTGGACCCGACCGGTACCTTGCTGGGCCTGCGCCTGCAGCAGGAGCTGGGCGCAGGCGGTCAGGTTCAGTGGATCAGCAAGGAGAAGCTTGCTGGGCGCGCACCGTGAGGACGTGCAGTCGATCTAAGAACGCCAAGAAGCTAAACATATTTCCATAAACAAGACTCAAATCTGATACAGAGTGGCGAAGAGCCGAATGCAAACATCACAAACCAATCTAGACAGAAGGGCTACCGCAACGCGCGCAGCCGGCAGCCAAGTTCAAAACAACAGGGGAATACCTCAGTACTCACACTTGGGGGCCACAGCAGTGGCCTTAAGGGTAGCCCCAGAGGCCTGAGCGCACGTGGTGATCTTTGCGACGCCAGAAGCCGAGAGAGTGGCCACAGCCTCGTTAGTGAGGCTTGATCCAAACTTAGTGGTGAAGGTATAAGCCGTCCCGGCAGCACCACACGTCGAAGCGGGATCAAGATTGGGATCGATGTTGGCTGCGAACGAAGACTCCTGGCCCGTGACCTGCAGAGCCGCGCAGGACTGAGCCGACTGAAGAGCCGTGGCGTTGGCCGCGATCACGCGGGCACGGGATTGCTGGTTAAGAATGGTCGGCGTCGCGATGGCGGCCAGGATCCCCATGATCACAACCACCGTCAGCAGCTCCATCAAGGTGAAGCCCTGCTGCAGCACGCCGCCGCGACGGGAGGCCGCAAGACCCACAAGGAAATGACGCCTCGCGTAGAGACCGAAATGAGAATTGCTAGACATGGAGCTAGTGTTGCGCCTCTTCGTGCAGGAGGCTAGACCGTTGATAGCGCAGGGCGGGAGCAGATGCTTGAAAAAATCTGAAGCCCAGACAAGCCGCTCGCTCGGACCGCGCTCTCGCCAGCGTCTCCAGCCCTACCGGCACGGCGCCAACCGACGCGACAGCCATGCCCGCGAGGCCGGCTTCCTGCTGCCCCTCTCGATCATGGGGGCGCTGCTGCTGTTCACCAGCACCGTGGCCCTGAGCCTTGCCGACCTACAGACTTCCCAGGCCCAGGCGGTGGAAGAGGAACGCAACAGCGACAACGACCAGCTGATCTCAGCAGCTCACGTGATCGCCGGCTACCTTCAATCAGGTCGTTACAGTTGCCTTCGGCAATACAAGCTCAGTACCAACCCAACTTGTGGGAACAGGGCAGACACATTTCCCAAACTGGCTGCCGCCACCAATCAATTTCTCAATACACCCTACGCCGCCCTACCGCTGACCAGCAGAAGAATCACGATCACCAACTGGGACCCCAAGAATTCCGGCGGCACCAGCGGCTTGCTGAGTCTGGCAACCGAGGATGGCAATCAGAAGAAAGATTTCTACATCAACTTCGGAACTGGTGGTCAGCGCTCAGCCATCAGCGATGAATCACAAGCTCAGACCTGAAGCGGCAGAACGATCATGCAACTCACAGAAACCCTCGTTGCCGTAGCGGTTTTCGCGGTGCCACTCACAGCCACTGTGCAGCTGGCGAGCCAGAAGCAAGTCAACGATCAGGGTCAGCTCTCAAGCCAGCAGCTCGCAAGGGCCGTTGAAAGCGATCGCCTGGCCCTTCAGGCCGCCTGGCTGCAGCTCGCACCAACCGCGTCCTGTCGGATGCCAGCAGAACTGCAGTCCGCCGCTCAGGCTGTCCCCGTCAGCAGCGGGCTGCGACGGGAGGTTCGGATCCTGGACGATCAGGGTCAGGAGGTCCTCCCCGGCAAGGCCGTCTGGATCAAGTGGAGCAGCATCAGTGATGGAACGCTGCTCAGGCAGCGCCTCTACACGCCCATGGGCCTGGGCCTGTGCAGCTGAGCCCCAAACACCCGTCAAGCCGAAGCCGAGGGGCGGCAGGCTTCACGCTGGCCGAGTCGATGGTGACCATCACGCTTGTGGGGGTGATGGCTGCACTTGCCCTGCCGCGAGTCTTTCAGACCTACTCCGCCGGCAAATTGAATGCCGCCACGGATCGCCTCCGAGCAGGACTGGAAGAGGCGTTGTCCGTGGTCGATGCAAAGACGGCCAATGGGACACCCAGGTTCCCGTCAGGCCGCTGCAGTCTTCGTCTGGGACCCGAGGGCTGGGAGGCCGCAACAGGATCGGCCGATCTCCCCTGCCTCCCTGAGGGCAAAGGCTCCATCAACGACGGCATCGGCCTGGCCTCCACACCAACCCTGCGCCAGACGTTCCCTTCCGAACTGACGATCAACAGCAGAGACAACTCGGTGCGTGCGAGCAGTGATGGCATGGCCGTACTCAGTGCCAGCGATTCCTCCCTGCAGCGGTGCCTGGTCCTCGATCCGGTGCTGGGAACCGTGCGGCTCGGCAAGTACGAGGGCGGACAGACCGGGGCGTTGAACCTGAATGATTGTGTCGCCGATGCTTCGCTCTGAGGTGGCGGTGATGCGATTGCATTCGCAGAGCAGGAAGCAGAACAGTGGCCTATCACTGGTTGAAACACTGGTTGCCCTTGTGGTGGGCTGCCTGGTGGGAGCCGTGATGCTCGAAGGCTTTCGCATTCAGATGGTGATGCAGAAGCAAAGCCTGCAACAGATGCGCGAAAAGCTCTGGCGCGATCGCGCTCTCGAACGGATTGCCAGGGATGTAGCCAGCCTCTCCACCACGGCGATCAGCACTTCCCCTGCCGCTGCGACAGGGGCCTGCAGGCTGGATGGACATACAGCTGTGCTGCAGCTCAACAGGAAAACCCCTCCGGACATCATCTACACCGTGGGGCCAGCCCCCAATCGCAGCTGGCGCGGCACCGTACTGGTGCGCTGTGCGCCCGATCCAAGCGCCGGTGGGGCAGCCACGGCCCGCGTGCTGATCGATGGGCTGGCCAACAACGATCCACCCAGCGGAACACTCACCCCCTGGACCCGCTGCAATGCACTGCTGCAGAACCCGGGTTCCGAGCTGGCCGGCTCCTACCAGCTGCCGTTCTCCGCCTGCATCCAAACCAGCAATCCAAGGATTGGAGCGGTGAGACTGCAGCTGAAGAATCTTCGCTACACCACCGAGGAGGATCGCCAGAACAGTGAGCGCCAGATCTTCCTCGGCATGTCCTGAGGTCCCCTGCCAACAGCCCGCAGCCGCCAGCCGCTGATCTCTGCTGAACTGGTGGCCAACCCTTCCCGCGTGCGCCGCCGTGTTCGCAGCCCTCAGCCTTCGCCGGGCCACCACCCTCTCAGGGCAGATGGCGCGCTGGGGCCTGCTGATCGTGCTGCTCTACCTGCTGGTGGCCCTGCTCACGCCGCTGTTGCTGCAGCTGGGTCTGCTGCCGGATGTCAACGCTGGCCTCGACAATCCGATCTACGCCGCCCCGAGCCCGCAGCACTGGTGCGGCACCGATCGGCTCGGCCGCGATGTCTGTGTCCGCACCCTGGCCGGCAGCGGCGTGGCCCTGCAGGTTGTGCTGCTCGCCCTGGTGGCAGCCCTGGTGGTGGGCGTGCCGCTGGGCATGGTGAGCGGCTACCTCGGCGGCTGGCTCGATCGCAGCCTGGTGCTGCTGATGGACACCCTCTACACCCTGCCGGTGTTGCTGCTGTCCGTGGTGCTGGCATTCCTGCTGGGGAAGGGCCTGCCCAATGCCGCCGCAGCCCTGTGCGTTGTCTACATCCCGCAGTATTTCCGGGTCGTGCGCAACCAGACCGCCCAGGTCAAGGCCGAGCTGTTCGTGGAGGCGGCCCGCTCGCTCGGCGCCGGTCCGCTCTGGGTGCTGCGCCGCTACCTGCTGCGCAATGTGATCACCTCCGTGCCGGTGCTGCTCACCCTCAACGCCGCCGATGCGGTGCTGGTGCTGGGCGGCCTCGGCTTTCTCGGCCTCGGACTACCCGATACCGTGCCTGAATGGGGAAGCGATCTGCAGCAGGCGCTGACGGCCCTCCCGACCGGCATCTGGTGGACGGCCCTGTTCCCCGGGGTGGCGATGTTCGTGCTGGTGCTGGGACTCTCGTTCCTCGGGGAGGGGCTGGAGAGCTGGCTCAGCGGCAGCGATGGCACCAGGGCCGCCCGCTGAATGCGGCTGGGCCACGCGTTGGGCCGACCGTTCAGTACCGCAACCTGAGCGTGCGCGGCAGCTGCTCCAGGATCTCCCCCTCGGGCGAAAGCGGTGGATAGGGGCGCCCCTGACGGCGGCACCAGTCCGCCACCTGCGGATAGGACCACTCGAACAGCAACCGCCGATAGGCCGGCTCGCCGCCAGGCACCCCTTCACCGGCGCCGGGCAGCACGCCGGCCTGCTCGCGCTGACGCAGGGCCTCGAACAGCAGCGTCGCCGCTGCCACGCTCACATTCAGGCTCTGGACCATGCCCGTCATCGGGATGAACAGGGGCTGATCCACCAGGGCCAGCGCCTCCTCACTCATGCCCCACTTCTCGGCACCCATCAGGAAGGCGGTGGGCCCCGTGAAATCACAGACGCGATAGTCGCGTGCGTCCACGCTCAGATGGGTGCCGAACAGCCGGAAGCCCCGCTGCTTCAAGCCCAGCAGGCACTCCTCGATCGAAGGATGGGGGTGCAGCGGCACCCACTTCTGGCTGCCCTTGGCCGTTTTGTTGAACGTGCGCGGCCGGCCCGGCAGGCTCACCACATGGGCCTCCAGCACACCCACCGCATCGCAGGTGCGCAGGATCGCCGAGAGGTTATGCGGCTTGTCGACCGCCTCCAGCACCACCGTGAGATCGCCCATGCGGCGGTTGAGCACGGCCTGGAGGCGCTCGAAGCGGCGGGGCAGCAGGGGCATCGCGGAGGCTGGGACCAGCTGCTGCCATCGTCTCCGATGGCCGGACCGCTGCCATGACACCACCGCTCAGCTTCGATCAGCGGGTCTGGCGGATGGTGGAGCAGATCCCGCCGGGCCGGCTGGCCACCTACGGGCAGATCGCCGAGTTGATCGGCGCCTGGGGCTGCGCCCGCCAGGTGGGCTGGGCCCTGCGGCGGCTGCCCCTGCCCTCCAGCACCCCCTGGCATCGGGTGGTGCAGGCCAGCGGCCGCATCGCCATGACCCCGAGCCGCGAAGGCTCCGATTGGATCCAGCGGCAGCTGCTGCTGGCGGAAGGAATCCCGGTGCAGGCCGATGGCCGGCTGCCACTGGCGCAGGTCCGCTGGCGGCCGGACGCTAGTTGTGGAACAGTCCCCGGCGATCCCGCCTCTTGAGCAGCCCCAGCGATGGCCACCACGGCCGAGGTGCAGACCCACGGTGGAGCTGGCCAAACGCGGCGGACTGGGCCGGCTGGCGCCGGTGGTGAACGGCATGCTGCGGGCCTTCCTGCGGCGGCGACAGGCCGGTGATGCGCTGCCCCTGCCAGCGGATCCGGCCGAAGCCCTGGGGCTGCGCCACTCCCTGCCGGACTGGCTGGCGCGGGATCTGCTGCAGTGGCTGCCCCCGGAGGGAGCCGAGGCCTTCGCTCGGGCCAGCAACAGCGCACCAGCCCTTGATCTGCGCGTGAACCGACTACGCGCCAGCCGGGATGCGGTGCTGGAGGCCATGGCCGACATCGGTGTAGCCGCCAACGCGATCGAAGGGCTACCGATGGGGATCTGCCTGAGCGGCCGCAGCGGTGATCTACGCCAGCTGCCCGGTTACAACGAGGGGCACTGGTGCGTGCAGGACCGATCCGCCCAGCGGGTGGCAGCCCTGCTGGATCCCCAGCCTGGGGAGCGGATCCTCGATGCCTGCGCCGCCCCGGGCGGCAAGAGCACGCACCTGGCCGAGACGATGAACGATCAGGGCCTGGTGCTGGCGCTGGATCGGGGCGAGGCGCGTCTGCGGCGGGTGCAGCGCAACAGCGCCCGCCTGGGTCTGACCTGCATTGAAACCCGCCACGGCGATGCCAGCCGGCTGGCGCTGGATGCACCGGAGCTGTGCGGCAGCTTCGATCGCATCCTCGTGGATGCCCCCTGCTCGGGCCTGGGCACCCTGGCCCGCCATGCCGATGCGCGCTGGCGCATGGATCCAGCGGCGATCGAGGGATTGGTGGCGCTGCAACGGCAGCTGCTGGAGGGGTTGCTGCCGCTGCTGCGGCCTGGCGGGCAGCTGGTGTATGCCACCTGCACCGTGCATCCGAGCGAAAACGGTCAGCTGATCGACGGCCTGCTGGCGCTGCGGCCCCGCCGTGGCGGCGGTCGG
>RFPK01000079.1 GCA_009926195.1 Synechococcaceae bacterium WB4_1_0192
CTCCACGATGCGGCAACTCCGCCCGAAACCTGTGGTCTCCAGGTCGATCACGGCGAATCCACGGGCTCCTCGTGGCAGCAGGGATGGCAGCGGCCTCGGCTGGTCTGGAAGAGGTGGAGGTGGCGACTCTGACCTGATGACAGCCGCCTGTTGTGGAGCTGATGGCAGAGGTGGTGGCGGTGGCGGCGGCGGAACCCCTGGCTTCACCGCGAGGCCGGAACCGGATCCCGCCGGTCTCCTGGGCGGAGCAGAAGGGGGGACTGGGGCGTCAGGACCGATCTCTGGCCGTGGAGCTGGAGCCTCCCTCCGTCTGTTTGGTTGCACCTGCCGCTCAGGCATGTGGCGCTCCAGCCAGGAGAGGATCGCGGCAGGGTCTGTCAACACCAGAGGCGGGGTCAGACCTGGCAGCTCAAGCCGGCTGATCCCTTTCAGCAGGAAGGTCTTGACGATCCGCTCACCGTCCACGCGACAGTTGAGGGCGCTGCACCCGTCCCCGCTCCCATTGCGGCTGTAGATCACCAGACGACGCTCACTGGTGCTGCCATCGGCCTTGGTGTAAGTCATCAGGGCAGCCACGGGTCCGGTAACCGGCGCTTCCAGATCGGCAACGCTGCTTGCGACCGACACGGTCGGTGACGCCTGATCTGTGGAGGCAGCAGGCCTGCGTGGCTCTGAGGGTGGCGGCTCCGAGGGCGGTGACGGTTCGATCGCCCTGGTGGCTTGCGGTGCAGCTGACGAGTCGGCTGTCTGTGAGCGCGCTTCTGTATGGGCGCTGGTGCGTTGGCGTCTGAGACGCAGCCAGCGCAAGAGCCCCAGAACAACGACAAGGAGGGTCAGGCTTGCTGCAAACGCGAGCAGCAGGGTTTGATCCCTCATTGGCTCCAGAAGCTCCTCTAATCCCAACCTACCCAGAGGCCATGGCAGTTATTCGCAGGCAGTGGTCTAGCACCCCTTATAGGGGCACCTTCTTCATAATTGAACCCAGGGAGTCAATGCGCATCCTGCATCAGTCGCCTTAGCCCAGGTTGCCGGTGCCAGGCTGAGCTGTTGCCGGGTTCTGCCAACTGATGCCTCTGCTGCAGCGGTCGCTGCCGCTGTTCGTCATGGCGATGGCGGCTTCTGTGTCGGTCACGGGTGGAAAGCCCACGCTGGCTGCTCCCGTAGCCGGCTACCGGGCCACGGTGCTCTCAGCGGGAGACAGCGACACCCTGCGGGTGCAGGCCGGCGGCAGGAGCATCACAATCCGCCTGGGCTGCATCGATGCGCCAGAGACGGCGCAGAGTCCTTGGGGTGACCAGCCCCGTTCGTACCTGATGGAACGCCTGCCGCAAGGCCGCTAGGGAGTCTCTGGGCAACAAGGGGCTGAGTGCCCTCTGAGATCTACAAAGCCGCTTCTTGTCTTCATTTGACTTTGAGCAGTCTTGTGGTGACTCTATGGTCTCATTTGTGCAACAATCTAGCTGGTACTTGAGCCTGAATCGATGCGCTCAGGCGCATTATTTCCCTCTTCATCATGTTGCGAGTAACTGGCGCCGGCCCAGAAACAGATTCGTCAGCGCTGCCAGTACATTGATCTTGCAGCGGATGTGGGCTTTGGCGGTCTCGACCATATCTTGCAGCCTTCCCTCTGGTGTGTCCGGCAAGCGACGGCGTTTGCTAGGCCGCATCGCCACTCTGAAGTCCGCTGCCGCTCCTTTGATCTCGGGTCTTTTAGCGATGCCGTGGTAACCGGCGTCGCCGTAAACGACGACCTCATCACCATGGTCTAGCTCGGCAGCTGGGGTGAAGTCGTGCACGTTCACCGCCGTGGTGACGACCGAGTGGATCAAGCCAGAGGCCTTGTCGACTCCGATATGGACCTACCGCTGCGCGGGCCTACGGCTACATCCCGTAGTACCACTGGTTGCCCTTCTTGGTCTGATGCATCTAACGATCGCAGCCCAGCGCATCGTCATGCCCCACGCACTGAGGTGAGCCTTGAGGGTCTCAAAGATCTTCTCGCCCAGCGCGTGCTTCTCCAATAGGTGGCGACAGGTCAGGATTATGGTCTCATCCAGGATCCGAGCGCTGATCAGCTCGATGCCGGCAAACCGGCGCATGGTGAGCACCTCGAACAGAGCCTCTTCCATCGCCGGGTCGCTGAGCGAATACCAGTGCTGCAACAGGTGGATCCGCAGCATCGTCGCCAGTGGATACGGAGGCCAGCCGCCTTCCCAGCAGAAACACCCCGAACACAAGCCGGTAGCCCACGCAGATCCAGGTGGAATGACGCTGCAGAAAGCCGAGCAGCTGGCCGATCGTCAGCCAGGAGCTAAGGGCGGCCGTGGCGATGCCCACCAGCAGGTGATGACAGCTCCGCTGCTACCCAGGAGGTTTGGCGCTGGTGCTCTGGACGCTTTGCATCCCGAGGAGTGCGCAACGGCTGGCCACTGGTCCGGGAGTCAGATCGATGACCAGGCACGTCTGCTCTGGGCTGCCCGCTTCGGGTATCAACCCGTTCGCCCGCTGGACGCCGCGATTGTTCGGCCTCAGCCTGCTTGTGGCCTTGCCGCTGTCTTCACTGGCCTTTCTCTACGCCTCCTTGATTTCGATCTCAAGCCATGGCTCAGGCAGCGAGAACACGATCCCGACGTCTTGCGTTCAGAACCTGGCTTGGCTCATGGGCCTGCCAGAAGGGGCGGTCGGCACACGCAGCGCCCGCTCGGTCACTGAAGCGCGGTCACTCGACAGATGCCGCTGCACGGCTCTCCCTCGCGTTGATCCATCCCCAACCTGGGGATCCAACCAGCTGGAAGCATGGCGATCCTCGAGCCCACCAACCTGCTGCTGCTGGCCTGTGCACTGATCTATGGGCTGATCGGCGAACGACATGAGGCGTGGATCCTGCTGGGGTTCGTCGCGGCGATCTGCCTGCTCGATGCCTGGCAGCAGCGCCGCAGCCAGCGGGCCCTGGCCGAGCTGGCGCGCCTTTCCTCCCCCCGGGCACGCGTGGTGCGCGGCGGGGTCGATCTGGAGCTGCCCCCCGATCAGGTGCAGCTCGGCGATCTGCTCCGGCTCGAAGAGGGCGACCGGGTCGGCGCCGATGCGCAGCTGCAGGAAGGGGTAGGCCTGTGGCTCGATACCTCCCTGCTCACCGGTGAATCGCTGCCGGTGGAGGTGAGCCAGAGGGGCCAGCTGATTCATGCCGGCTCGCTGGTGGCCAGCGGCCGGGGTCTGGCGGAGGTGGTAGCGGTGGGAGAGACCACCGAACTGGGTCGCCTGGGCCGCAGCCTGGCGAGCATCACGCCGCCACCCACTCGCCTGCAGCGCCACACCCGGCGCCTGACGGCCCGGCTGACTGTGCTTGCCCTTGCGCTCTGCGCTGCTTTGGCGGTCGTGCAGGGTGGCCTGAGCGGCGACTGGAGCACGGCCCTGCTGGCAGCTCTGGCGCTGGCGCTGGCGGTTCTGCCCAACGAAATCCCAGTGGTGCTGGCGCTATTCCTGGCGCTTGGGGCCCTGCGCCTGGCGCGTATCGGCGTGCTGGCCCGCTGGCCGGCGGCCGTGGAAAGCCTGGGCAGCGCCACCGTGCTCGCCGTCGACAAGACCGGCACCCTGACCGAGAACCGCATGGCGGTGCAGCAGCTGCTCAGCTGGCCCCAGGCAGCTCTCTGGCAGGCGGGTGAACCGTTGGAGGAGCCCTGGCATCGGCTGCTGGAACTGGCCTTGCTGGCCAGCCGCCACGATCCGGTGGATGCGATGGAGCAGGCGATCGAGCGCCTGGCGCAGGCGGAGCTGCGCCACAGCGAGCATCTGCATCCCGACTGGCCGCTGCTGCGGGAGTACCCGCTCTCGCCCGATCTGCTGGTGTTCTCGCAGCTGTGGTGCGATGCAGGCGGCCAGTGGCAGATCGCCGCCAAGGGGGCGCCGGAGGCAATCGCCCAGCTCTGCCATCTGAGCCCTGAACGCTCCGCGGCCCTGCTGCAGGCCGCCGAAGGGCTGGCCGCCCAGGGCCTGCGCGTGCTCGCCGTGGCCAGCGGCCTCGATGGCGCCCCTCGCCACCCGGAGCTGGCACCCTGCGGTGATGGTCCACCCGCAACGGATGAGGGCCCACCGGAGGCGGTTCACGACTACCTGTTCAAGCCCATCGGCCTGATCGGCCTGGCTGACCCCCTGCGCGATGACGTGCCCGCCGCAATCGCCCTGGCCAGCGGGGCGGGCATACGGGTGGTGATGATCACGGGTGATGCACCGCAGACGGCCCGCGCCATCGCCGACCAGGCAGGTCTGCCCGCGGGAGCGGTGCTGACCGGTGCGGAGCTGCGGGCCATGGAGGCCGGCGGATGCACCGACCTGAGGGATCTGTCTGTGTTCGCACGGGTGCTGCCGCAGCAGAAGCTGCAGATCGTGCGGGCCTTGCAGGCCGCCGGTGAGGTGGTGGCAATGACCGGTGATGGCGTCAACGACGCGCCGGCACTGAAGGCTGCCGACATCGGGGTGGCGATGGGCAAGCGGGGCACCGCCGTGGCGCGGGAGTCGGCCGATCTGGTGCTACTGGGCGACGACTTCGGCAGCCTGGTTCAGGCGATCGCCCTGGGCCGCCGCATTGAGGCCAACCTGCACCGGGCCCTGGGCTACACCCTGGCGATCCATCTCCCGATCGCCGCCGTCAGCCTGCTGCCACTGCTGGTTCGAGGCCAGCCGCTGCTGTTGTTGCCGGTTCACATCGCCCTGCTGCACCTGGTGATCGATCCGGCCTGCACGGTGATATTTGAGGCGATGCCGGCCCGAGCAGGGCTGATGCGGCAGCCCCCGAGGCCGCCGGATGCTCCGCTCTTTGGGCCCACCACATGGCATCGGGCGTTGCTGCAGGGCGGGGTCATGACGGCCCTCGCCCTGGCGATCGCCGGCTGGCCTGATCTGTCGGCTATCGATCGCCGCACCCTGCTGTTCACCCTGCTGCTGCTGGGTGGTGGCGTGCTGGTCTGGGTGAACGGCGAATCCCGCAGCCAGATCAGCCAGCTGGGTGGTGTGATCGGTCTGGGGCTGTGGCTGCTCCTGCAGGTGATCCCCGGGCTGAACGCCCTGCTGCTGCTCCGGCCGCTTCCGGGGCTCATCCCATGGGTGCTGCTCGTCACCGTGGGGATCCTGCTGCTGTCCAGTCGATTCAGCAGCAGCGGAAGGTCGGATCAACCTCTGATCACCTAATGCCCGAAGCGTTGGCCCCGGGCGTTGGCCTGCTCAGCCGCGGTGCCTTCCCGAGAGGGTCGAGCGCAGCTGTGCGGCCAGATACGGGGAACCGGCTCTGCGGGCACCTCTCCTGGCAGCGTCAGGACAGCAAGCCCCGCCCAGCGGCCAGCCTTGCGGCCTCCTGCACGGCGGTGATGCAGCGTTGGGCCCGGCGTTTGGCATCGTCCTGGCCCTGGGCGCGCTGCAGGTAGCCCTCCATTGCTTCTGGCGTCTCGATCAGCGCCAATAGGCCCATGGTGCGCGCACCGAGGGAAGCATCGGCGAGCAGATGGCTCACCAGGCCGTGCTCCCACAGCTGCTCCCCAGTGGAGCCGGGAGCGAACAGCTCCTGGCGCAGCACGCGCAGCAGCGACTGCTTGAGGGCATCGAGCTGGCCCGGCCGCAGCCGGCGGCTGTTTGGCAGGCCCGCTGCAGGACCGGCCGGCATGGCGCGATCCGGGGTGCTCTCCACACTCCAGCTCAGGCCGGTGCCCGGCAGCCCCACGGTGGTGCGGGGCCCACCGCTGCGATTCACCGGAATGTTGAACGAGGCCCCGCGGCCACCGACGGAGATCGAACTCAGTCCCCCGCTGGAGAAGTTGAATCGCAGCGGGCCCAGGCGAGCGGAGCGGCGGAGACGGAAGCCCATGGCAATCAGCGGGTTAGCGGGCAGGGGTGACGCCAGCAGGGTTCAGGTTGCCGCGTGGATGCAGCAGTCCGCAAATCCATGCGCCCAGTGCATAGAACTACCGGAGCCACAGCCTCTCCAAGGAGTAGAGGTGCGCCTAAGAAGCATTGCGCTGACTGGGTTTCCGCAGGTACGGGAACAGGTACTCCAGCGGGCCACTGCCAGCTGCAAAGGGGCGTAACTTGAAGTTGAGGGGAGGCCCGGGCGCCAACCCGGACCCTGCCTTCCAAGAGAGTCCGGCCAGGGATCACCCGAGCCGGTGCGCACGACGGAGGTGCGCCAACGATGCGACACACACAAGGTGAACTCGGTGACGCGGCGCGAGCGTCATCCCGTAGCCGCAGAGAGCGATACGCCAGCTCTGTTCCCCGCGTGTTCAACCCCCGGGCTGCATAACCCGAGCCGGGATCACAGCCGAGAAGGTCAAGCCCCGAGCATCTCTTCTCCCAGACGTGATCCCCATTCCTTCTCTGCCAGGCCCCAGACAGGGCATGCGTGAAGCCACAGACACCCGATCGGATCGGCCCTAGATGCCAAGGCGAACATCCGCAACCGGTGCTAAGGCGCCCCCCACGGGGCGCCTTCCTGTTGGGGTGACAATCACAAGGCAACCGCTGCTGGAGGCGCTCTGCCCATGAAGCGGCCCAGCTGGTCCAGCTGCTCCACGCGTCGGCACCGGCCCAGGCCCTGGGGCCGTTGCTGAGGCCCTTGATGTCGCGCTGCTTGCACAGCTCCCACAACACCCTGCCCGATCCGCATCGTCTCGGTGCAGGTGATCGATGCCGCCGTCCCGCTGCTGCATTGGGTCTCCCGCGAAGAGGTGCTGGCCCGGCGGGTTGCACCGCCACGGCGCCATCGGTGGCCGCTGCGGCGGCGAGCTGCTCCAGAAACCAGCTCAACCAGCCCGTGACATCCAGATCCAGCGGGGGCTCAAGCCTCTCCAGCCAGCTGAGCAGATCCAGGATGAAGCCATCCCAACAGCGCAATCGCTTCACGACCCCGGCTACGGGTGCGCCCTGCGAGGCGTGCAGCCAGGAGATTTGAGAACGCTGGCCATGTCGGGGAGCCTTGATCATCAGCTGTGCGTGATTGCAGCGCAGACCGCAATCGATGCAGCCAGTGCATAGATTCAGAGCGGAGCACTCGGCTGCAGCAGAGTGGTTGAAGCCATGACAGTTCAGTCCATGCCGTCTGTACTGCCACGCCTGGCCCCATCCCTGCAGTGCTCCCGCTGATGGCCACTCCCGCGCAGGGCGCCGTCGTCCACTGCCGCAGCCACCGCTGGCTGGTGGAGGAGGTGGAGGCGGCCGAGCACCCCGAGGGCGACACGGTGGTGCGGCTGGCGTGTCTGGACGACGACGCCAACGGCCAGCGGCTGGAGGTGTTCTGGCAGCGGGAGGTGGATGCCCTGGTGCTGGGCGAAACCACCTGGGACACGGTGGGCCAGCGGGGCTTCGATGACCCGCAGGTGTTCGGCAGCTACCTGAACACCCTGCGCTGGAACTGTGTGACCAGCACCGATCCGGGCCTGTTCCAGGTGGTATTCGAATACACCGAAGAGCCGGTTGGGCGGCTTGCGCTCGAGCTTGCCCAGGCCATTCGTGGCTGGTGCGCGATGAGGCCTACGCCGGGCCGCTGCGCGACTGGCTCGGCGATGAGGGTAAGCAGGCGCTGCTGATCCTCGATGAGGCGCATAACGCGGCGCCGGCCAGTGGCTCCAAGTTCGCGATCGATTCCAAGCTCACCCGGGCGATCCGGGATCTGGCGGGACGCTTCGAGCACAAGCTGTTTCTTTCGGCCACGCCCCACAACGGCCACAGCAACAGCTTCTCGGCGCTGCTGGAGATCCTTGATCCCACCCGCTTCTGCCGCGGCGTTCCCGTGCGCAAGCAGGATCTCGACGATGTGATGGTGCGGCGCCTCAAGGAGGATCTGCGCCAGATCAAGGTGCAGCTGCCGGAACGCCTGGTGGTGCCGGAGGTGATCGATGGCCTGCCGGCCGACACCCCGGAGCTCAGGCTGGCTGAGCTGCTCAGCCGCTACCGGGAGCTGCGCAATCAGCGGCTGCTGAGCGCCGGCAAGCGCGAGCGGGCGGCCGAAAACCTGGTGATCGCCAACCTGCAGAAACGGCTGCTGAGCTCGATTGCGGCCTTTGATCGCACCCTGCGGGTGCACACGAACACCCTGGAGAAACGGACCGCCAAGGCGGGCAAACAGCGGCAGGTGCGGCTGGAGTGGATGCCGGACGGTTTCTGGAAGCTGACGGCCCAGTGCGGCTTCATGGAGACGCCCGACGT
>RFPK01000080.1 GCA_009926195.1 Synechococcaceae bacterium WB4_1_0192
AGCTCGCGCAGCTTCTGGGAGAGCTCACGGGTGCTGAGGTCGGGATTGCCTTGGCGCACAACGGCGGCGGCGCCACCGCTGGCGCTGGTGCTGGCGGATTTACCGCGCTTGGCCAGGGCCTCACGGCGCGACAGCACCAGCGCACGGCTGGGGTTGTGCTGGGCGGTGCCCTTCTTGGTGGCGGCGCGGGCCGCCGGTTTGCTGCTGGCGGCGCGGCCGCTGTCGAGCGAGAGGGTTGCGCTGCCGCGGGTTGCGGGGGCCTCTTTCTCCTGGCACTTGCACTTGTGCTCAGCGGCGGCAGGAGCCGGTGCAGCCGCCTTGGCTTCCTTGGCCGCATCGGTGCGGCTGCGGTCCTTGGATTTATCGGCGCGCTTGCCACCGCGGCTCAGGGCCTCGCGGCGCGCTAGCACGAGCTCACGGCTGGGGTTGGCCACGGGCTTGGCGCTGCTGCGATGGCCAGCGGCGGGAGCGGAGCTCAGCTCAACGCTCGGCCGCGACGGTCGGCGGCTGGGGGTGCTGGCAGCCGGAGCGCTCTCCGCAGCGGCTGCCGGGGCAGGGGTGTTGGTCCGCGTCGGACGGGCGTCGGAAGCGGTGCGAACACGGCTGGGGGAGCTGGTGTAGCGCCCAGTGGCCTTCTTGCCACCGTTGGTCAGCGCCTTGCGGCGCTCCAGAGCTGCTTCACGACTCGATGTGCTGGCCATGTCCGCCCGGCGAATGGAATGACTGAATAAGGGGCGACAGTTAAACGACTCCAGAACCGCACCGCTTCAACGGCGCAGCAAGGAGAAGAACTGATCGCATCGACTGATCACTGGCACAGTGCGACAGCAGCGGCATTGCCACTGCTGTCGCGCTGCAGTTGGGATGACCCCGCCAGGGCGAGGTCATCACCGATGAGCTCCGCTGAATCAGCGGCCCTCAAACACCACGAAGCAAGCGCCTTGGCTCTGGGTGTAGGCGTCGTAGCCAACCAGACGCACGTGGTGGTCGGGGTAGGCGCGATGGCAAGCCTCGAGCTCGTTCACGATCACGCTCAGATCCTTCTCACCGAAGAAGGGCAGCTTCCAGTAGGACCAGTAGGTGGCCATGGAGTTGCTGGGGTGGACGTGCTCAACGAGCGGGCTCCAACCCTGGGCAATGATGTAAGCGATCTGGTCGTAGATCTCGTCCTGGGTGAAGGGCGGCAGGAAGCCGAACGTCTCCAGGGTGGCGACTGTTTGGTAGTCACCCACGGTGCTCTTGAAGGGCATGGGGATCCTTGAGTTGGATGGAATGAATGAACCGTTCGCCGATGGAAGGGAAGCGAAGCCTCAAGCAACGCCTCCCGACTCCCATCAAGACGTGATCAGTTGACGTCGAGCTTGTCGACGGTGTCGAACTCGAACTTGATTTCCTTCCAGGTCTCGAGGGCGATGGCCAGCTCGGGGCTGTGCTTCGCGGCTTCCAGAAGGATGTCGCGACCTTCGCGCTCGATTTCGCGACCGGCGTTGCGGGCCTTGACGCAGGCTTCGAGAGCCACGCGGTTGGCAGCAGCACCAGCAGCGGAACCCCAGGGGTGGCCGTGGGTACCACCACCGAACTGCAGCACCGAATCGTCGCCGAAGATGCTGACCAGGGCGGGCATGTGCCACACGTGGATACCACCGGAGGCCACGGCGAACACGCCGCCCATGGAACCCCAGTCCTGATCGAAGAAGTTACCGCGGCTGCGATCTTCGGGAACGAAGGATTCGCGCAGCTGGTCGATGTAGCCGAGGGTGGACTGACGGTCGCCCTCGAGCTTGCCGACCACGGTGCCGGTGTGCAGCTGGTCACCGCCGGAGAGGCGCAGGCACTTGGCCAGCACACGGAAGTGAATACCGTGCTTGGGGTGACGGTCGATCACCGCGTGCATGGCGCGGTGGATGTGCAGGAGCATGCCGTTCTTACGGCACCACTTCGCCAGACCGGTGTTGGCCGTGAAGCCACCGGTGATGTAGTCGTGCATGATGATGGGCTGGCCCAGTTCCTTAGCGAACTCGGCACGCTCATACATCTCCTCAGGAGTTGCGGCGGTGCAGTTGAGGTAGTGACCCTTCTTCTCGCCGGTTTCCTGCTCGGCCAGCTTCACAGCTTCGGCAACGAACTCGAAGCGGTTCTGCCAGCGCTGGAAAGGCTGCGAGTTGATGTTCTCGTCGTCCTTGGTGAAGTCGAGACCGCCACGCAGGCACTCATACACCACACGGCCGTAGTTCTTGCCGCTCAGGCCGAGCTTCGGCTTGATGGTGCAGCCCAGCAGGGGACGGCCGTACTTGTTCATCCGGTCGCGCTCGACCTGGATGCCGTTCGGCGGACCCATGCAGGTCTTGATGAAGGCCAGCGGGAAGCGGATGTCTTCCAGGCGCAGGTGGCGCAGGGCCTTGAAGCCGAACACGTTGCCGACCAGGGAGGTCAGCACGTTGGTGATGGAACCCTCTTCGAACAGGTCGAGGGGGTAGGCGATGAACGCATAGAAGGAGTCCTTGTCGCCAGGGACGTCTTCGATGCGGTAGCAGCGGCCCTTGTAGAAGTCGAGGTCGGTGAGGAGCTCGGACCACACGGTGGACCAAGTGCCGGTAGAGGACTCAGCAGCCACAGCAGCGGCAACTTCCTCGCGGGGCACACCTTCCTGGCCGGTGCACTTGAAGCAGGCCAGCAGGTCGGAATCGAGGGGAACGTATTCAGGAGTCCAATACGTGTCGCGGTACTCCTTAACCCCTGCGTCGTACTTCTTTGCCATGGAGAATCTCCGGTTGGGTCGAGGGAAATGGGAATCAGAGCGTTGAGCGGCCTTCAGGGGCGCGGCTCAGACCTCAGTCCTTCGAACCCACGAAGCCGGCGCTGCTGTTCAGAGCAGGCTCAACTTCCTTGTGAGGACGGGCAATGATGTGAGCGGCAACCAGGCCATCACCCACGCGCTCGCAGGCATCGGCGCCGGCGCGAACGGCAGCGTTCACAGCGCCGGTTTCGCCGCGCACCAGAACGGTGACGTAACCGCCGCCCACGAACTCGCGGCCGACCAGACGCACTTCGGCAGCCTTGGTCATGGCATCAGCTGCTTCGATCGCGGGGACCAGGCCCCGGGTCTCAATCATGCCGAGGGCGATGCCCATGGTTTCGTTAGCCATTACCTGCTCCTGGAGGAGGGGTGGAATGTTCGCCTGCAACCATGCTCGGCAAGCACGCCCCCCGTCAAGCCATTTGGGGCGACAGGACCATCACCGTCTGCGCAGCCATTGATAAGGACCACTCATCAGTGCATCACAAAACGTTGGAAATACTGCTGGGCACCAGCCTGGGCTGCGCGGCCGCGGTCGCCGTGGCGACCGACATCACAGGGGAGTCGCCTCGGAAACGTACGCCACGCCACCGTAGTAATCCAACAGCGGCTGGATCCCATCCCGCAGCTTCGGAAGCAGCTCGGGCGCGCAGAAGACGATCACATGGGCGTTGGCACCCAGGCCGCTGAAGTCCATGGCCTCCGAGACCGAGCCGTGCGGCCCCTTACCTGTGACATGGCGCATCACCGAGTATCCGGGGGCCCCGGCGGCATCAATGGCCTTGATCACGGCGTCGAGCTCGCGCTCGCTCAGGATCAGATCAACGCGTTTCATCGGTTCAGCCGGCAGCGGGGAGCAATTTGTTGACCAGACCCATGTAGAGGGGGATGCCCACGATGATGTTGAAGGGGAAGGTGAGTCCCAGGGCGGTGGAGATGTAGAGGCTGGGATTCGCCTCGGGCACGGTCATGCGCATCGCGGCGGGAACGGCGATGTAGGAGGCACTGGCGCACAGCACCACGAACAGCAGGCCATTGCCCGGCGACAGGCCCAGGCCCCGGGCGATCAGGCCCCCCACCAGGGCGTTGAACAGGGGCATCAGGACCGAAAAGGCGATGAGGAATGGGCCGGCCTTACGCAGATCGCTCAGGCGCTGGGCGGCGACGATGCCCATATCGAGCAGGAAGAAGCTGAGGGCCCCGTAGAACAGTTTGTCGGTGAAGGGCAGCATCTTCTCGGCGCTGTGGGGGCTGAAGCCCGAGACCAGCACCCCGATCACCAGGCTGCCAACCAGCAGGAAGACGGAGCTGTTGAGGAACGCCTCGTTCAGCACTGATCCCCACTGCATGCCCTTGGCACCGGGTCGCTGCTGCTGCTGGGGAGCCGCCAGCTTCACCAGCAGCAGACCCACGATGATGGCGGGTGATTCCATCAGGGCAAGAGCCGCGACCATGAAGCCATCGAAGTGAAGCTTCTGGGTTTCAAGAAAGCTCTCAGCGGTGATGAAGGTCACGGCGCTGATCGAACCGTAGGTGGCGGCAATGGCGGCCGCATTGAAGCCATCCAGCTTCAGGCGCAGCACAGCGAAGCTGTAGACGGGCACCAGCAGCGACATCGCCACGGCGCAGGCGATTGTGGGCAGCACCTGTCCCCCCAGACCGCTGTGGGCCAGCTCCAGGCCGCCCTTGAACCCGATCGCCAGCAGCAGGTACAGGGAGAACAGCTTCGGCAGCGGTGCGGGGATCTCCAGATCCGAGCCCACCAGCACGGCAATCACGCCGAGGAAGAAGAACAGAACCGGCGGTGTGAGCAGGTTCTGCAGGACCAGGCTGGTGTCCATGGGGCCCGGCAGATGCGGTTGTCAAAAACGCTACGCCGGCGCGGCCGGCATGTCCGCCGCTGCACACACGCGGCAAGGCATGCCTTGCCCGACCAGGAACTGCTCCCTAGCGTCTGCGGGAGGCAGGCACCCCTGGAGTCCTTCGGGGGGTGGAATGTTCAACCCGGCCTGCCTCTCACCCACCGGCAACGGTGATTCGCTTCAACCATCCCGGCTCTTTGGCACGATGGCCCGGACCTGATGCCGTCCACCCGTGGGCTCTGCCGTCTCGATGCCCATCCCCGGAGAGCGGCCGCTGCTGGTGATCGCCAGCGGCAACGCCCATAAGGTCGCCGAGATCAGCGCCATGCTCGATGCGGTGGATCTGCAGGTGCTGCGCCAGCCCGAAGGGCTCGAGATCGAGGAGACGGGCAGCACCTACCTCGAGAACGCGCGGCTGAAGGCCGAAACCGTGGCCCGCCTCACCGGCTGCTGGGCCCTTGCTGATGACTCAGGCCTGGAGGTGGATGCCCTCGGCGGTGCGCCGGGGCTCTACTCAGCCCGCTACGCCCCCACCGACCACGAGCGGATCCACCGGCTGCTGCATGAGCTCGGCAGCAGCCCCTACCGCAGCGCCAGCTTCAACAGCGCCATGGTCCTGGCCGATCCAGGCGGACACTCCATCCTCGAAGCCCAGGGCATCTGCCGCGGTGAGATCCTGACGGCACCGCAGGGACACGGCGGTGGCTACGACCCGATCTTCTGGGTTCGCGAAGCCGGCATGACCTACGCCCAGATGGGGCAACACCTCAAGGATCGGCTCGGCAGCCGCGGCAAGGCGGCTCGCGCCCTGGCCGGCGACCTCAGACGCCTGCTGGGCCTGACCGACTGATTCGCTCAGCCCTTGCTGCGACGGTTGATGTGCTCAACGGCGCGCATCGCAGCCTCGGCGGCTTCCTCCACATCGCCCTCGCGCCCAGCCAGGGTGAGGCGCCCGAATGCGCCAACGGCCTTGACGTCCACCACGGTGATGTTGCTGGCTTTTTCAGCCTCATTGGCCGCAAGCAGCACGTAGCCCGCCGGTTCCGTTTCGAGGATGAACATGCTCATGCCCGCCTGGATCATCGAACCGCGACGGTTCTGACGGTTGATCAACACGGCATGGTCCGGCGTGATCGCACGGATGATCTCGGTCCAGGTGACACTGCAGCGGGTGCGGCGATCGACGCTGCTGCCGATCGCCTCCAGGACCACATCGCCGGAGTGGAGCACATTGCTCTGGTCGCGGTGATAGAGGGCCAGCGAACCGAAGGCCCGCTCGACCACCATCTGGCCGAGGCGGACGGTGCTGGCCTTGAGGGCGATGTCGGTGACGCGGTGCACCGCCATGCCGGGCGACACCTCCAGCCACAGGCAGGCATCGCCGGGAATCGGCAGGAAGCCCTGGCTGACCGTGCCCATGTAGGCGGCCAGCTGGGGTTGCAAGGAGTCGAGGAAGACGTAGGTGCGCAGCTCGATCGATTCAACCGCGCTCGACTGGCTCACGAGCCGCGCTTCGCTGTCGGTGGTGATGACGCAGCTGGCGGCCGAAGGGTGGAGCTCATCACGCTGACTGCCGCTGCCACTGAAACCCAGAGAGGTGCCGGTGATCTGCACCGCGCCTGCGCGTCGCCTGTGGGTGCGGTCGGCCAAGGGAAGTGGAAGCTCCTGGTGCTGCTGGGGGTTGGCGGGCTGAGAGAGCGCCGATCCCCGGGATGCTTCTCGGGAAGTGGCGCGATCTTACCGCCAGAGGCCCAGGCGCTCGCCAACGGGGCCAGGGAGTGGCAAACGGGTCTTGCACGAGACAGGAAAGCCGGTAAGGTCGCGCCATCCGCAGCTGTTGTCGCCGTGGCCGCCAAGCGTTCGTCCTCAGACGGTGCCACCGGGGCATCCCAGGCAGCGAACCAGATCGGTGCTGAGGCCGGTTCGATCAAGCCGGAGCAGGCTCTGGCCCTGATGAGCATGGGCCTGATGCAGAAACTGGCTGCCAGTGGCGAGCTGCCCTGGATGTGGAGCGAAAGCGAAGACGGCGGCAATTGCGATGTGGCTGGATTGCGTCAGCGGCTTGAGCTCACCGATCTGGCCCTGCGCACGGGAGCTCCCCTCACCACGGCCGAAGTGACCTTCCTGATGGGGGCCCGGCCCGGCAGCGAAGACGTGCAACGCGGCGGCCTGAGGGCCCGTCGGCTGAGCCGCAACGTCTGGCGACTCAGCGCCGTCACGGGCCGCGACAGCTCCAGCCGCGACACCGATCAGGTCAGCTTCCACAGCTTCAACGACGGCCGTCGCCGCTTTGCCTGAGCGCCCCGCCCCCGCTCAGGGCATCTCGCCGCCGGCACTGATCTCGTGGTCCCAGGCGTCGATCAGCTGATCGCGTAGCCAGTCGGCCTGCAGCAGCGCCGCATCCAGGCCACCCCACCAATTGATCAACGCCACGGGCACCGGCATGGCGTTGCACTCGAGCTCGAAGGACTGAATCACATCGTCCGGGTCGGCCAGAACCGTGAGCGTGAACTCCAGCAGGCCCTGATGCCAGGGATGAAGCGTCACGGTGGTGATCGTGCCCAGGTCGATCGTCCACCAGGGTCCGACAGGCGCGGGCCTGGGTAGGCCTCCTGGATTGAGGTCCACCTTGGCCCAACCGCGCTGCACCAGCTGATTGAGCAGATCTCGGAGGCTGGCGCGCATCGGGAGACCCGGCGATGCTTCCGTCATGGCACCGGTTCGCGTTGTGCAGCAAACCCAGATCTCGTCATCCTGGGGGCAGATCCGCTGCAGCCCGTGCTGGTCGCCCTCACCCGTCGCCTGCTGGGACGCCCCCTGCCACGCAGCGCCAAGGCCGGCGAGACGCTGCCGAGCGTGCTGGCCCTGCCGATCCTCAGCTCGGATGCCCTGTCGTCGGTGGCGTACGCGACGGAAGCAGCGCTGGGCGTGCTGATCCTGGCCGGTAGCCAGGCCCTGGAGCTGTCGCTGCCGATCACGACGGCGATCGTCGTCCTGATCGGCATCGTGGCGCTCTCCTACCGGCAGACGATCGAGGCCTATCCCCAGGGCGGCGGCTCCTACGTGGTGGCGCGCGACAACCTGGGGACCCTGGCGAGTCTGGTGGCAGCGGCCTCGCTGCTGGTCGACTACACACTCACGGCCGCCGTGAGCCTGATGGCCGGCAGCCAGGCGCTGTCGTCGCTGCTGCCGGCCATGCTCCCCTACGAGACGCCCCTGGCCCTCACCCTGCTGCTGCTGGTGGGGTGGATCAATCTGCGCGGCATGCGCGAAGCAGGCCGACTGTTCGCGGTCCCGACCTACGCCTTTGTGGTGATGATCGGCCTGCTGGCTCTGGTTGGCCTGCACAACCTGATCACCGTGCATGGCTTTCAACCGGACCCGCCACCACTGCTGCGCGCGGTGGAACCCCTTGGCTGGTTCCTGATCCTGCGGGCGTTCAGTTCCGGCTGCTCCGCCATGACCGGCATCGAAGCGATCGCCAACGGTGTGACTGTGTTCGAAGCCCCAGCCGAACGA
>RFPK01000009.1 GCA_009926195.1 Synechococcaceae bacterium WB4_1_0192
TGGAGCAGCTGCTGCGCGAACACGGCGCCCTGCTGCTGGGGCTGAACGGCCTGCGGGCCGCCGATCGCTTCGCCCAGCACCTGCATCAATGGCGCCTGCAGCGCGGCCGCAGCGCGGCCCAGGCCGTGATCGGCCGCTACGCCGCGCTCAAGGCCACCGGCGTGGCCGTGAATCCACTGCTGCTGCTCGATCTGGCCGGCGGCATCGCCCTCGACACCGCCCTGGTGCTGCAGCTGTGCCAGCTCTACGGCCTGGAACTCGGCGGGGGCGGCGCCCGTGCCCTGCTGGCCCGCCTCTCGGCCCAGAACGCCCTGCTGGGGGGCACCCAGCTGGGGATCCAGCTGCTGCTGGGGGGCGTGCGTCAGCTGCTGCTGCTGGCCGCCCCCCTGAGCGGCGGCCTCAGCCTGGCGCCGGCGGCGCCGGTGGCCATGGCCCAGGCTGCCCTGGCGGTGCACACCACCCGTCTCACAGGCCGCCTGGCGGCGGCGGAACTGCTGCGCAGCGCCCAGCGTGGCCGGCTGCGGCCAGCGTCCCTGCTGCGCCGCCTCGCCCGTCAGGATCCCGACGTGCAGCGCTGGCTGCTGCGCTGGCACCCCCAGGCCAGCGGGGCCGCCGACCTGCAGGCGCTGCTGCCATGACCGGCCCCGCCGCCGGCCTGGCCCCGACCCGCGCATCCGCGCCTGTCAGCAGCTCAGCAGTCCGCGCGCCCTCGACACCCTGGAGCGAGCCGAGCAGCTCTGGCCCGGCCGCGACCTGGTGTTCGTGGTGGGCGGTGATCTGGCGGCTCAGGTGCCGCGCTGGTACCGGGCGCCGGAGCTGCTGCGGCGCTGCCGACTGGCCGTGGTACCGCGCCAGGACTTTTCGCTCGATCCCAACGCCCTGACGGAGCTGCAGCGCCTGGGTGGACGACCGGAGCTGCTGCCGCTGGCGATCCCCGCCACCGCCAGCTCAGCCGTGCGGGCCTGCCCGAGCCCCGACCAGGTGCCGGCGGTGCTCTGGCCTGAACTGGTCAAGCACAATCTCTACGGCCTGGGGCAACCCTCCGCCGGGCCCCGCCGCTGATGCGCCTCGCCCTCGCCCAGATCAATCCCCTGGTTGGAGACCTGCCCGGCAACGCCGAGCTGCTGCTGGCCGCCTGCCAGCAGGCCCATGCGGCGGGGGCCGATCTGGTGGTGGCACCGGAACTGGCCCTCTGGGGCTACCCGCCTCGGGATCTGCTGCTGCGCCCGGCGCTGCGGCAGCGGCAAGCTGAAGCGCTCGATCACCTGGCGGCAAGACTTCCCGCCGATCTGGCGCTGCTGCTGGGGGTGAGTGATCGACGAGCGGCGCTATTTCCGTCCCGCCGACCAGCCCTGCCTGCTGGAGCTGGAGCGCGGTGGCCGCCGCTGGCGGCTGGGCCTGAGCCTCTGCGAGGACCTCTGGGTGGAAGAGGACCTGCACGACCAGCGCCTGGCCGGCGCCGACCCGGTGGGGGAGCTGCAGGCCCTGCGGCCGGATCTGCTGCTGAACCTCTCGGCATCGCCGTTCGCCCAGGGCAAGGCCGCGTTGCGGCGGGAGCTGGCGGCAGCAGCGGCGCGGCGGCTGGGCTGCCCGGTGGTCTACGTGAACCAGGTGGGCGGCAACGACGAGCTGGTGTTCGACGGCGGCAGCTTCGTGATCGGCCCCGAGGGCAGCGTGCGCCAGCAGCTGGCCTGGGCCGCGCCCGATCTGCAGGTGTGGGAGGCGGCTCCGACAACAGCCGGAGCCGGGATCGGAGCGGTGACCGACCACGACCGCTTCCCCCTGCCCGCCGCAGACGAACTGCTGCTGCGCACCCTGGTGCTCGGCCTGCGCGATTACGCCCGCAAATGCGGCTTCCGGCAGGCGCTGCTGGGTCTGAGCGGCGGCATCGACTCCGCCCTGGTGGCGGTGCTGGCGGCCGCGGCGCTGGGGCCCGAGAACGTGCAGGCCGTGCTGATGCCCTCCCCCTGGAGCTCGGCCGGCTCGATCGATGATTCACACGCCCTGGCGCAGCGGCTGGGCATCGCCACCACCAGGGTGCCGATCGCGCCCCTGATGGACGGATTCGCCAGCGCGCTCACACCGGCACTGGCGGGCCCGCCGGCGGGGCTCACCGCCGAGAACCTGCAGTCGCGCATCCGCGGCACCCTGCTGATGGCCATGGCCAATCAGCAGGGGCAGCTGCTGCTCTCCACCGGCAACAAATCGGAGCTGGCGGTGGGCTACTGCACCCTCTATGGCGACATGAACGGCGGCCTGGCCGTGATCGGCGACCTCTACAAAACAAGCGTGTTCCGGCTGTGCGCCTGGATCGACAGCCCCGCCGCCAGCGCCTGCCGCCAGTGCCTGGGGCTACCGGCCGAGGGGGAACTGATCGGCCGCGCCATCCGCGAGAAGCCGCCGAGCGCCGAACTGCGCCCGGACCAGCTCGACAGCGATTCCCTGCCCGATTACGAGCAGCTGGATCCGCTGCTCCGGGCCCTGATCGAGGAGCAGCGGGGCCCAGAGGACCTGATCGCCGCCGGTGCCGATCCGGCTCTGGCCCAGCGGGTGCAGGGCCTGCTGCGCCGGGCGGAGTTCAAGCGCCGTCAGGCCGCACCCCTGCTCAAGGTGAGCCCACGGGCCTTCGGCAGCGGCTGGCGGATGCCGATCGCGGCGGCGGGCTGACGGACGTCGCTGTCGCTGAGGGCTGGCCGTCGCGGGCCGATCGCGGCAAGCTGGCGCTACTGCTCTCCCGCAGCATGACCATCTCTACCGGCCCGATCCGCAGCATCGGTGTGCCCCGGGAGATCAAGCGCGATGAGCGACGCGTGGCACTGACGCCCGATGCGGTGCGCGAACTGCGGCATCTGGGCACCCGCGTGCTGATCGAGGCGGGTGCGGGCATCGGCGCAGGCATGAGCGATCAGGCCTTCGCCGCAGCCGGGGCGGAGCTGGTGGGCCGGGAGCAGGCCTGGGACGCCGATCTGGTCGTGAAGGTCAAGGAACCGCAAGCCGAGGAGTTCCCCTTGCTGCGGCCGGATCTGGTGCTGTTCACCTATCTGCACCTGGCCGCCTACCCCCGGGTGGGCGAGGCGCTGCTGGCGGCAGGCACCACGGCCATCGCCTACGAAACGGTGCAGCTCGATGACGGCAGCCTGCCGCTGCTGGCACCGATGAGTGAGATCGCCGGCCGACTGGCGGCCCAGGTGGGGGCCCGGCTGCTGGAGAGCCCCCAGGGCGGACGCGGCGTGCTGATCGGCGGCTGCACCGGGGTGGCACCAGCCCGGGTGGTGGTGATCGGCGCCGGCAGCGTCGGCTGGACTGCCGCCCGTCTAGCGGCGGCCCTGGATGCGGAGGTGCTGTTGCTGGATCTCAGCCCGGAGCGGCTGCGGCGGCTGGAACCCCTGCGCCAGGGACGGCTGATTCCACTGGTCAGCAGCCGCAGCCTGCTGGAGCGCGTGGTGCCCACCGCCGATCTGCTGATCGGCGCGGTGCTGCTGCCGGGCGACCGCGCCCCCACTCTGGTGGATGAGGCGCTGGTGCAGCAGATGCGGCCAGGCTCGGTGATCGTCGATGTGGCGATCGACCAGGGCGGCTGCATCGCCACCAGCCGCGAAACCAGCCACACCGATCCCGTCCGCACCATCCATGGTGTGCAGCACTACGCGGTGGGAAACATGCCGGGCGCTGTGCCCTTCACCGCCACCGAAGCCCTGGTCAGCGTCACCCTGCCCTACATCCAGGCCATCGCCAGCCGCGGCCTGGTGGACGCGATCACAGCACGGCCCGAGCTGACATCAGGCCTGAACACGATCGGCGGCGCGGTCTGCCATCCGGCCGTGGCCAAGGTGCTGGGACTGGAAGCGCGCCACCCCATGGCCTGCCTTCCCTGAACGGAAATCATTCCGCGACGCGCCGGGGCCTGATCACGCCGGTTCATACGGTTGAACCGTGGCTCCGATCCCATGGCCTACTGCCGCGCTCTGATCTGCCTGACGGCAGGAACCTCGCCAGCGGAACTGCTGCCGCCGCTGCTGGAATCGCTCGGCCTGGAGGTGGAGCAGCCCGGCCGACGGACGCTGATGGCCTTCGAACGGCCCTGCAGCGGTCGCCCCACCCGCGACTACATCCGCCTCTGGGCGGACTGGAGCGATTGGGGCCAGACCAGCGAACTCTGGCTGGAGACCCTCAGCGGCGAATGCATGGCCCGCAGCGACACCCGCTGCTCAAGCCTGCTGGACCAGCTCACCCACGCCCTGCGCGAGTGAGGGCAGCGGCCGGCGCAGGGCGGACGGACTGATCCCCTCCCGCAGCGCCAGCACCAGGCCAGCGGCTTCGCTGTAACTGGAGGCCGGCAGCACCTCCAGACCGAGGGCAGCGGCATCCACCTGCAGCAGGCAGGGGTTCTGCACCGCGATGACCGGGATCCCCCGCTCGGCGCAGGACAGCACGGCCGAACCACCCAGTGCGGAGGCGGGCGCCACGATCGCCCCCACCGCCTCGATCGAGAGATCGCCGGGCGCTGCGGGCACGCCCGACGGGATCAGGGCAGGAGCACGGTTCAGACCCACCAGCACGCAGGCCAGAAAGGTGTGGCCGAGCTCCTCACCGGCGGCACGCGGGTCGAGGAGCGGGTCGAGGGGCAGGGGGCTCAGGGCCGGCGCATGGGCGCAAGGGACGCCAAGCTCCAGGCTCAACAGGTGGCTGATCACCGCTTCCGCCCCGGCCAGGGCATCGACGCCGCTGCCCTGGCGGTAGGCCGCGAGGGCGGCGCTGTCCGGGTCGTCGGGGAAGCGGGCCACCACGGCGATGGCGGTGGCACCGGCGTCCCGGAGCCGCTGGCCGGCGCGCAGCAATGCCGCAGGCTGGCCAAGTTCACCCCAGCTGACGCCGCTGGCCCCAAGGCTCAGGCGCACATCCAGCGGCTGATCCGTGATCGCCACCGGGCCGATCTCCAGGCCGAGGGTGGCGCGACAACCATCCGCCACCTGCAGATGGCGCTGACGGAGCTCCTCCTCGATGCCGGCATCGAACAAGAGACCGATGCGATGGCGGCGCACGGGCCGCAGCGCCAGCTCCGCCGCCGCCAGACGATCGAGGCTGGAGCCTTCGACGTAATGGATGCGCGGATCGCTCCAGTAGAGCGAAGCCCCGTTCATCACGTTGGGATGGGTGATCAGGCAACCGCTGGCCGCCGCCAGCAACCGGGCTGCAGGCAGGGCATCACCGGCATAGCCGCCCAGCTCGCAGCCAATGCCGGTGGGCAACACCAGCAGGGTGGGCATGGCCGCACCGGCGGGCCCGGGAGGTGAAGCGAGGTTGGCGGGATTCATACGCGCACCACCGCCTCGACCTGAAGGCGGACGACGGCGTCGGGCCCGGCTTCAGGAGCATGAACGGCGGTGATCGCCCAGCGCAACGGACTGCCGTGCTCACGCAGGGCCGCCAGGATCTGGGGCCGCAGGGGCCCCGGCCGACGCTCCAACTGCAGCAGAAGCGGCTGCAGCCTCACTTCTGGTACTGACCGAACTGAGCCTCGTAGAGGGCATCCTCCTGACCGGCCAGGAGCTTGAGGTCGGAGCGGGGATAGGCCACGCACAGAAGGGCATAGCCCTGGTCCTGCAACTCAGCCTTGACGCCCATCGCATCGGGCTGATGGACCGTGCCTTCGGTGACGCGGGCCGCACAGGTGGTGCAGACGCCGGAGCAGCAGGAACTCGGCACTGCCACACCGGCGGCCTCGGCTGCCGCAAGCACCGTCTGGTCAGCCCGGCAGGGGAAGGAATGGCTGGCGCCATCGAGCTCACAGACGACGGTGAAGGTCTCGCTCATGGAGGCGCGGCGGGATGTGGACGGGGGCCCATCTTCCCTGATCACGGAACCGGCAGATCACTCCACTGAGCCGGATGGGGTGCCAGGTATTCCGGAGGGGCGTGCTCGCCCTCGGCCAGGGGGGCGCTGAGCGCCAGGTCGAAGGCCAGGGACAGGCGTACGTCATCCGGGTCCTCATTGGCCGTGACGGCGTGATCGGTGCTGGCCGGGAACAGGAGCAGCAGGCCGGCCCGCGGCGCCAGATCAAGCCAGGGGGCGTTCCAGCACTGGCCGGCGTCGGAGTCGCCATCGATGGGCCCGCCGTGCCCCACGGCCAGGCCGGGCACCAGTTCATTGACCTGCCGCGGCGGAAAGAGACGCAGACAACCACTGCGGCCCGTGCCATCGCCATTGAGATAGACGATGGCGCTCAGATGGGCATTGGGATGGTGATGACGCCCCACCACCTGCCCCGGCTCACTGACCACCGGCCAGGCGCGCTGAATATGCAGGGCCACCTGGGTGGGATCAAAGCCGAGTCCCTGCAGATAGGCCCAGGCGTGCTGTTGCACCGCCTGGCTGATCGCCGCGAAGGCCTGCAGCCGATGCACCTGCCAGACGCCATTGATGTCACCGGTCCAGGCGCAGCCCTCAAGAGGATTGCCCTCGGCTTCACCCCGCAGCTCCAGCACCGCCTGCATCAGCAGTGCCAGATCGAGCGGATCCAGCGCCAGCTGCACGCGCCCCAGTGCCAGCGGGAACAGGGGCTCCAACGACAGGGCCATCGGCGGCAGCCAACACACACCACCCAGATCCTGCACCCGCCGAGGCGCCGAGAACCAGGTCCCTGAGCCAGTGATCCCCTCACGCAGCAATCCCCTGCCTCGAGGAGGGCCGCATTCCGCAAAGCGGTGGCGGCCCGACCGGGGCAGGGGATTGCGCCGCCCGAAAGCGGGGATGGAGGCCGAAGCCTCAGGACATGGCAGCAGCGCCACCCACCACTTCCAGGATCTCCTGGGTGATGGCGGCCTGACGGGCCTTGTTGTAGTCCAGGGTCAGCGTCTTGGCGAGGGCCTTGGCGTTGTCGCTGGCGTTGTTCATGGCCGTCATCCGGCTGGCCAGCTCGGAGGCTGCGGCTTCCTGAAGGGAGCGCAGCAGCTGGTTCTGCAGGTAGAGGGGCAACAGAGCATTGAGCAGCTGGTCGGGGCTCTGCTCGAACACCATGTCCGAGGGGAGTGCAGG
This sequence comes from Synechococcaceae bacterium WB4_1_0192, assembly GCA_009926195.1. Lineage (GTDB taxonomy): Bacteria > Cyanobacteriota > Cyanobacteriia > PCC-6307 > Cyanobiaceae > Vulcanococcus. Next base: position 7,036 of record RFPK01000009.1, read on the forward strand.
CTGCTCGTTGCTGACCTTGCCGGTCTCAACGCCGAGCTGACCGTCGCGGGTGGTGAGACGGAAGATTTCATCATCCGGGCTGGCGATGCCCTGGGGATCCAGGGGCAGCAGCGTCTGCGAGACGGGCTTCGAGCTCACCAGGTTGATGAACTTGGTGAAGATGATCTCGACACGATCAGTGCTGCCGGAGATGAATTCGGCCAGCACTTCATCGGCGATCTTGCCAGCTTCAGCAGCGTTCGGAACCTGCTCCAGACCAGTGAAGGTGGCACGGATCGTATAGCGATCAGCGCGGTTCTGGAAGTAGGTGATCGCCTTGCGGCCGATCAGCACCAGGTCAACCTTGTAGCCCTGGCCGCTGAGTTCCGCATAGCGGATCTCAGTGCGCTTGATGATGTTGGCGTTGTAGCCACCGCAGAGGCCACGATCGCCCGTGACAGCCAGCAGCGTGATGCTGCGCACATCGCGGTTTTCGAGCAGCGGGGCGTCAGCCGTTTCGAACTGGGTGCGGGTCTGGAGGTTCTCCAGCACACGCGCCAGACGATCCGCGAACGGACGGCTGCGCAGCACCTGCTCCTGGGCCCGACGCACCTTGGCAGCGGCCACCAGGCGCATGGCCTCGGTGATCTTGCGGGTGTTCTTGACCGAACTGATCCTGTCGCGGATCTCCTTGAGGTTCGCCATGGAAAGGGGGCTCCGGGTCATCCTTGAGCATGGATTCAGCATCGTCGCTGAGCTGCTTCTCAGTCTGGATCTTGTTGATGAACTCGGGCTTATTGGTCTTGAGGTACTCGCGCAGTTCACGGCAGAACTGAACGACAGACTCAACGGGGACCTCGTCGATCATGCCCTTGACGCCGGCGTAGACCACGGCGACCTGCTCGGCCAGGATCAGGGGGCTGAACTGGGGCTGCTTGAGGATCTCGCGCAGACGCTTACCGCGGGCCAGCTGCTGCTGGGTGGCGGCATCCAGATCGGAGGCGAACTGGGAGAAGGCAGCCAGCTCGTCGAACTGAGCCAGTTCCAGCTTGAGGGTACCGGCGATCTTCTTGATGGCCTTGGTCTGGGCGGCACCGCCGACGCGGCTCACCGAGATGCCCACGTTGATGGCGGGGCGCAGACCGGAGTTGAACAGGTCAGAGCTGAGGAACACCTGACCATCCGTGATCGAGATCACGTTGGTGGGGATGTAGGCGGACACGTCGCCGGCCTGGGTTTCGATGATCGGCAGAGCGGTCATCGAACCCTTGCCCATGGCGTCGCTCAGCTTGGCGGCACGCTCGAGCAGACGGCTGTGGCAGTAGAACACGTCGCCGGGGTAGGCCTCACGACCGGGGGGACGACGCAGCAGCAGGGACATCTGGCGGTAAGCCTGGGCCTGCTTGGTGAGGTCGTCATAGATCACCAGGGTGGCCTTGCCCTTGTACATGAACGACTCCGCGATGGCGGCGCCGGTGTAGGGAGCCAGGTACTGCAGGGCAGCAGACTCGGAGGCGTTGGCGGCGACGACGATGGTGTAGTCGAGGGCGCCCTTCTCACGGAGCACTTCCACCACGTTGGCCACGGAAGCAGCCTTCTGGCCCACGGCCACGTAGACGCAGACGACGTCTTCGCCCTTCTGGTTGATGATCGTGTCGATCGCGATGGCGGTCTTGCCGGTCTGGCGGTCGCCGATGATCAGCTCGCGCTGGCCGCGGCCGATGGGGATCATCGCGTCGATCGCGGTGATGCCGGTCTGCATGGGTTCATGCACCGACTTGCGCTGGATGATGCCAGGCGCCATCGACTCGATCAGGCGGGTCTCGCTGGTGGCGATCTCACCCTTGCCGTCGATCGGCTGACCCAGCGGGTTCACCACGCGGCCGAGCATGGCATCGCCAACGGGCACCGAGGCAATCTTGCCGGTGGCCTTGACGGTGCTGCCCTCCTGGATGCCGCGGCCCTCGCCCATCAGCACCGCGCCGACGTTGTCGTCCTCAAGGTTGAGAGCGATGCCTTCGGTGCCGTCTTCGAACTGAACCAGCTCGCCGGCCATGACCTGCTCCAGGCCGTAGACGCGGGCGATGCCGTCACCGATCTGCAGAACGGTACCGACGTTGCTGACGGAGACCGACTTGTCGTAGTCAGCGATCTGCTGCTTGAGGATCGCGCTGATCTCGTCGGGGCGGATGGAAACCATGGGAGGCGTTGGAGTGGAGGCACGGCCTGAACCTTCTTGCTGAGCTCCGCCTGCTGCTCATCGCTGAGAGCGGTGGCGGAGGTCACGGTGGCCAGCGCAATGTTGCGCTGTTCGCGGTGCAGCTCAAGCAGACGCTCGAGAACCGCATCGAGGATGCCGATGCGCTGACGATCAGCCAGCAGCTTCAGCAGATTGAGGAAGGAGGGGGTGAGCTGCTCCTGGAACAGTCCCTCGAGGGCGGCTTTCTTGGCCTCGACCTCAAGAACCGGAGAAGCCATGGCCCCCCGCAGCTCGGCTGATTCGTGCCAGAGAGCGAGCACGGCCTTGGCCTGCTCGACCACCTGGTCGACTTCCTCGCGAGCCTCAGCGACCTGCAGGAAGGCCTCGGCGTAGGGGGTGGTGATGGTGTTGAGCAGGGGCATCAGGCGTTCCCCAGGGTGTTGATGGATTGGTTGACCAGCTGGGCCTGAGCCTCGGCATCGAGCTTGCCGGGCAGGGTGGCCAGGGCCTTCTCGATCGCAAGACGGGCTGCTTCGCGACGGAGCTGGGCGCTGACGCGTGAAGCTTCAGCGTTGAGATCGGCAACGGCGCCCTGCTTGACGCGGGCCATTTCCTCAACGGTGCGCTTCTCGCTGTCGAGACGGATGGCCTCGGCGCGGGACTTGCCGTCGGCGCGGATCTGCTCGGCCTTCTGCTGGGCTTCAGCGAGGTCCTTCTGAGCCTGGGCCAGGGCTGCGGTGGAGCTGGCCAGGCGTTCCTCGGCGTCCTTGAGGTCGGCCAGGATGATGGCGCGGCGACGCTCCAGGATTCCACCCAGGAAATTGGGGAGGAACTTGTAGAGGCCGAAGATGACAATCGCCAGATTGACGATGTTGGTCTCGAACACGTTGAGGTTCAGACCGAAAGCGCCGTGGCTGGCGAAGAGGGAAGGCAATGTCATTGGGCGGCCAGCAGGCGGTCAACGATCAGGGTGCCGAGCTTGTCGGCATCACCCTTGAGCTGGTTCATGGCCGACTCGCGCTGGGCATCGATCTCGCGGCGAGCCTGTTCGCGGGTGGCGTTGGCATCAGCCGTAGCGGCTGCCAGGGCCTCGCGATAGAGCTTGTCGGAATCCTGCTCGGCTTCCTGAATCAGCTTCTGGGCCGCCACACGGGCGTCCTTGAGCTGGGCCTTCAGGTCGGCCTCGAGGCGTTCAGCCTGGGCGAGCTTCTGCTTGGCCTCAGCTCGGCTGGTGGTGACGTAACCCTCGCGTTCCTCCACGACCCGGCCGACCGGGCTGAAGAAGAGGGCATTGAGAATGAAGGTGAGGAGCACCACCTGCACCGCCATCAGCGGCAGGGTGGCATCGAGGTCAAACAGACCTCCCTCCGTAGCACCAAACAGAAGCCAGCTGGTCATGAGGCGGGGGTGCGGGCGGGTGAAGCTCGAGGCCGGAGTCAGGAACGAAGCAGGGGAAGGGAGCGGTGAAGCTCCCCTCCCTCACCTCCGAACTGAATCAGCCGGCGAAGGGGTTGGCGAACAGCAGCACCAGTGCGACCACGAGGCCGTAGATGGTGAGAGCTTCCATGAAGGCCAGGGAGAGCAGCAGGGTGCCGCGGATCTTGCCTTCGGCTTCGGGCTGACGGGCGATGCCCTCAACAGCGCCGCCGGCAGCGGTGCCCTGACCGATACCGGGGCCGATGGCGCCGAGGCCGACAGCCAGACCAGCGGCGACAACGGACGCGGCGGAGGTGATGGAATCCATGGTGGAACGAAGATGTGGGGCGCTGGGAGAGCGCGGATTGGGACCGGGACGTTATCCCTGCGCCTGGGACATCCCGGGGAACCGGAATGGGCCCGGATCGAGCCGGACCTGCGCGCAGAGAGTTTGCCAGACCGGGGGTACCGGCCTGGCGGGATCAGTGGTGTTCCTCGTGCACCGCTTCGCCGATGTAGTAAGCGGCGAGGGTGGCGAAGATCAGCGCCTGGATGGCGCTGGTGAACAGGCCGAGGAACATGGCCGGCAGGGGCACCACGAGAGGCACCAGGAACGCCAGCACGGCCACCACCAGTTCGTCGGCCAGGATGTTGCCGAACAGACGGAAGGAGAGCGACAGGGGCTTGGTGAAATCCTCGACGATCTTGAACGGGAGCATGATCGGCGTGGGCTCCACGTAGTACTCGAAGTACCGGAAACCCTTGCGGCTCAGGCCTGCATAGAAGTAGGCGAGAGACACCAGAAGCGCAAGTGCAACGGTGGTGTTGATGTCGGCGGTGGGAGCACCGAGCTCACCACTGGGCAGATGGATCAGCTTCCAGGGGACCAGGGCACCGCCCCAGTTGCTGACGAAGATGAACAGGAACAGGGTGCCGATGAAGGGCAGCCAGTCGCGATAGGCCTTTTCGCCAATCTGTTCCCGCGCCATGTCGCGGATGTAATCCCAGAGAAACTCCAGGAGGTTCTGTACACCGCGGGGGTCGCGCTCCATCTTGCGGGTACCCACCACCACCAGGGCCAGCAGGGCACCGATCACGACCCAGGAGCTCAGGAACACCTGGCCATGGATCTTGAGGTTGCCCAGCTGCCAGTAGAGGTGCTGACCAACCTCCAGTTCGGCAAAGGGAAGAGCGAATGGCAAGGGAACCATCGGGCTGGGAATTCGGTGTCGCCGCAGCGACGGATGCAGGGGTGCCGGGGGAACCCGGACGGGTGTCCCGCAGAACGTGATGAACGCTGATGGTGAATCAGCGATCCAGCAGGGCCTGAAGGATCACGGCGGGCTTGTAGAGCAGGAAACCGATCAGGGCCGGCAACAGCTCCAGCTGGGGCAGCTTGGCGGCCGCCAGAACAAGCACCACAGGAACGAGCAGCTGGAGCTTGCCCACCTTCTTCGAGCCGTTGCCGAGCTTCGCCACGCTGCGAGCCAGAAGCCGCAGATAGAGGACGCCCGCCAGAGAACCGACCAGCAGACAACCGGCGGTGTGGAGGTCGAAGACCAGGGCCGTGAACGGCACCGCCAGGGCGGAAACGCTCAAGGTGGCCAGGATCAGGCGGCGCTGCAGCCGCTCGTAGGCGTCGTCGTTATCCGGGGAAACCGGTGCGGACGGCGCTGAATCCAGGGAATCGCCGCAGTCGCCGATGGACCCAGGATGCTCCTCAGCGGTGATGTCTTCCGTTGCGGAACCAGGGGCTGAGTCCGGATCGGAGGAGGTGTCGCTTTGAAACAGTGGGGTTGCCGGCAAGGGCGCCGATGCTCTGAAAAGGCGCGCGGAATCTATCACGCAGCCGGTTCGGCACCGGGCTGCAGCAGCAAGACCCGCTGGGCCACAAGCTGCCGGGCGACGCTGGCGATCCGGGCAGGATCCCAGGCCAGACCAAGCTCCGCCAGCGGCGTGGCCGCCGGATTGCGCTCCAGGGCCTGCATCAGGTCCAGTCCCTCGGCACTGAGATCGAGGGGCGCCATGTCCGAATCGAGCAGGGCCGTGCCAGGCCAGCCCCACAGGCAAGGGTTGCGCTGACCGCTGGCGGCCAGCAGCCCGGCCTGGTCACTCCAATCGTGCTGCGGCAGAGGACCACGGCTGAGGAAGAACTCGAAGTGGCTGATGTCGGGGTCGAGATCCTCGATCAGGCGCCACTGCTGAAGCGGCGGCAGCGCCCGGGCCCGCTCCAGCAGCTCACCCTGCAACAGGCGAGCCGGATCCCAGATCTCGGGATTGGAGAAGCCGGCGAACTGCAGATCGGCACTGGCCACGAAGGCCATCAGGCGGTCAATGGTGTAGCTCGTCTCCTGCGGGTGCAGGTACATGTCGGCGAAGTTGGCGTCGGCGGCGCAGTCGATCGCCCAGCGCTGCTCGTGATGGCGGCGCAGGCGGTTGTGCTCCGGCAGTTCGGCGAACAGCTGACGCCCGAGGCGCAGCCCCTGTTCACCGCAGCCCACCCCCAGCGCCGTGAGGGCCCGCTGGCTGCGATGGATCTCCCAGCGGCCGCCGTCGGCATAGAGGAACAGGTGCAGCAGGGCACCGGGTTTCAGCAGGCGCGCCAGGGCCCGCAGGCCGGCCTCCGGTTCGCGCAGGTGGTGCAGGACACCGACGGAGTTGATGTAGTCGAACGGCCCCTCGCCATCGAGCTCGAGCAGGCTGCGGTTCTCGATCCGCACGCTCGCCTGCCCGTGGCCTCCGGAACGACGCAGACGCTCGCGGGCCACCTCCAGGGTTCCGGGCGAGATGTCGACGGCGAGGATCTCGGCCCCGGGATTGAGATGGGCGAGGTAATCGGTGCTCACCCCGGTGCCGCAGCCGGCATCCAGAATCCGCCAGGGACCTTCTGGCCTGGGGCAGAGGCCAGTGGCCGCGCTGAAGGCACTGGCAAGGCACCAACGCCAGTTGTAGCCAGGCGGCGGCCCATCCTGAAGCGCATCCGCTGGGTAGGGGAAGCGGTCGTAGAAAGCGCTGACCACCGGAGTGGCGGCATCGCGTGGGGCGCCGCCGGGCGACGCGGAGGAAGCACTGAGAGGCGGAGCCAAGGAGATGCGGGTCTGGGCCAGGCGAGCATTTCATGGCCGGGGGTTTCGAGGAGCCTCACGGGAAACCGGCTGCAAACATTTGTTCATGGGCGTGTGAAGCACCAGCTCCGCAGCCGTAACGTGCCCAGGCCTGGTTCGCTCTCCTCCATGACTGTGACCGCCAGCAGCGGCAGCAGCAGGGTTGCTCCTCAGCGCTACGACACCCTGCCGCTCTCCAGCGTCCGCCAGGCGGAACAGCAGGATCGCTTCCCTGATGGGGGCGAGCTGAACACGCTGGTGACGTTCTTCCAAAGCGGTCAGCTGCGCCTCGAAGCGGCCCGCCGCCTGTCGGCCAACGCCGAATCGATCGTGGCCCGCGCCGCCAACCGGATCTTCGCCGGTGGCACCCCCCTCTCCTACCTGGATGCGCCCCTGAGCCCCACGGCCGGTGGCAGCACGCCTCTCGCCTCCGACCAGGCCGCCTTCCAGCGGTCGGTACAGACGTTCACCGGCGCCGCCGCCCCGAAACAGGGCAACGCCTTCACCCGTCTGCTCCAGGGCGCCGGTGGTGATGCCGACGTGCGCGTGGTGCTCCCCACCGGTTTCAGCCCGATCTCGGTGGCCCGCTACGGCACCGAGCGGATGAAGAAATCGATCCGCGACCTGGCCTGGTTCCTGCGCTACGTGGGGTACGCCCTGGTCGCCGGCGATCCGAGCATCCTGCGTGTCAACACCCGCGGCCTGCGCGATGTGCTGGAGAAGGGCTGCTCCCTCGCCGCCACCAACGTGGCCCTGCAGGAAATGCGGGCCGGCGCGGCCGAGCTGCTGAAGGATCTGCCGGAAGCGCGCCAGCTGCTGATCGACTGCTTCAACGTCCTGCTCGAAGAGCTGGCCGTTCCCACCCCCTCGGCCCGTCAGCGCCTGGGCAGCCCCGAAAACCAGGGCCTGCAGCTGCCGGCGATCTACGCCCTCGCCGCCCAGGGCAAGGCCCAGCGCTTCAACATGAAGCCCGGCATGACCGGCGCCCAGAAGGCTGAGGTGGTGCGCGCCGCCTATCGCCAGGTGTTCGAGCGCGACATCGTCAAGGGCTACAGCCAGGTGGTGTGCCCGGTGGAGGCCACTCAGGTGCGCCAGGGCGATATCTCGATGCGGGAGTTCATCCGCGCCCTGGGCCACAGCAAGGAATACCGCCAGCAGTTCTACGGCCGCTTCTCCAACAGTCGAGCCGTTGAACTGGCCTTCCGCCACTTCCTCGGCCGTGGCATCAGCTCGCGTGAGGAATTCACCCGCTACTTCGACATCGTCTCCGCCCAGGGCCTCAAGGGTCTGGTGGATGCGCTGATCAACACCATGGAGTACGCCCAGGTGTTCGGCGAAGAGACCGTGCCGTACCTGCGCGACATCGGTGAAGAAGCTCAGGAGAGCGCCGGCTGGGGCTCGAACCGCAAGCTGTTCCGCTTCAGTGCGCCGTTCGAGGGTGCACCGCAGTACGTCACCCTCTACGCCAGCTACCGCCAGCCCTTCGCCGATCAGCATCCCTACGGTGGTGGTAACGATCCGCTGGGCCTGAACTACGGCGCGATCTTCCCCTCGGGCACCGCCAATGTGGCCACGCGCCCGGCACCCTTCGGCTACGACACGCGCCGGATCCTGGTGGGCAACGGCATGCGCCAGCCCGGCCAGATGAACAGCCCGCAGTTCCGGGCCTCAACCCCGCGCAAGGCCGGTCCGAAGGTGGTGCGCCTGCAGCAGATCGCCACCGGCGGCTCATCCGTGCCCCGCCGCAGCGGTCAGCCCAGCATCCGCAACACCGAGGCCAGCACCCAGGCCGTGATCCGGGCTGTCTACGTGCAGGTGCTCGGCAACACCGGCTATGCCGGTGAGCACAACAAGGTGGAGGAGATCAAGCTCGAGAACGGCGATCTCAGCCTTCGCGAGTTCGTGCGCCAGGTGGCCCGCAGCGACGCGTTCCGCCGTCGCTACTGGAGCGGTCTCTACATCTGTAAGGCGATCGAGGTGATGCACCGTCGCCTGCTCGGTCGTCCGACCTTCGGCCGCTGGGAGATCGACGGCTACTTCGACGTGGCGGCGCGCCAGGGCTTCTACGGCGTCGTCGACGCCATGATCAACAGCGCTGAGTACAGCGAAAGCTTCGGCGAGGACACCGTTCCCTACGAACGCTTCATCACCGCGAACGATCTCACCACCCGTCGTGCTCCAGCCCTGAAGCGACCGTTCAACGCGGCGGCCGTGGCTGACATCACCCCGCGCCTGCGCCCCGATGTCAAACCACCTGAGGACTTCCGCGGCTCCACCAGCCTGACGACCCGGAACCTGCCGAGCCGCACGATCGTGGTCCGCGGCGGCTGGAGCGCCACTCTCACGGGCGGCGAGACACTTGCACCAGCGACCTCTGCACCGCAGGGACCCGGCTCCATCAAGAGCGCTCCCGATCCGACACGCCGCTGGAGTGCCCCTCGCTGGCAGCCCGGTGGCGGTGCCACCCCCACCTGGAGCGCCGGCGCGACCGGCTTCAGCACTGCCGTAGCGCCCCAGCGTTCGGCGGCCCCCGTTGTCGGTGGCTGGCGCTCTCAGCTCTCCAGCGGTGGTCCAGCCGCTGGCGTTCAACAGCCAGGTGGGGCCATGGCCAAGGCCCTGCGGCCGTCCTCGCTGCAGGGCTTCAGCAAGCGCCAGAGCCTCGGCAGCGTGGTCAAGCTGTCCATGCAGCCCACCAGCGCTGAACAGAGTGCCGCGATTGCGGCGGTCTACCGCCAGCTTCTGGGTCGTCAGCCCCTGGGCTCGGAGCAACTGGGTGATGCCGAATCCCAGTTGCGCAACGGCAGGCTGTGCGTGGCCGAGTTCGTTGGCCAGGTCGCCGGCAGCGATCTGTTCAACAGCCGGCTGAACCGGATGGCGCCGATCCGCGCCGCTGCAGCGGCCTACATGGCCCTGCTGGGTCGCGCAGCCCAGCCATCGGAGACCAGCGCCTTCCTCGCCACCCGTGCGCAGCAGGGCCAGAGGGCAGCCATTGAGGCGATCCTGAGCTCCAGGGAGTACGCAGACCGGTTCGGGCGGGATACGGTGCCCCATCTGGCTGGCATGGCCACCAGTGACGGCATCCCCCTGACGACGGTGAATCGCTCCGCGTCCCTCTACGGCGGCAACGCTGGCCTCAATCCGCCCGTTCGCGGCGCCATCTGAGACGTCCTGCACGGACCATGCCCCGGGGTTCGCGCCTCGGCATCAACCCCCCGGCCTCGGCCGGGGGGTTTTCACGTGAGCGGGGTTATGTCACTCCAACAGCAACAGATTGTGATCTTGATCAACAGCGGAAGCCCAAACCAAGCCCCCGTTGCTGTTAACAACTGACACACAACTGACGTAGTCAGGACTGCGGCAAAAGCCTGTTGCCACCTGGATTCTCAGCCGGAGGCGTCGCCGTGAAGAACTGTTACCGGGGGTCGGGACGTTGCGCGGCGCTGCCACAGAATGACTCGGCGAACAGCACTGCTGTCGCGCCCTTCAGACGCCGAACTTCCGAAGCCCGTCCGATCCGGCCACCTGGCAGCAGGTGATCCGCGCGGCAGGCAGGACCAGCCGCAGACCCCTGCAGGACGGACCCGCGAAGCTCAGCCATGAAGACCTCCCCCCTTACCCACCGGATATCGGTCACCAGTTCTGGCGACCGCTTGTTTCGAGGCAGAACTGCATGAGCATCGTCTCCAACTCGATCATCAACGCGGACGCCGAAGCCCGCTACCTCAGCCCTGGCGAACTCGACCAGATCAAGGCTTTCGTCAGCGGCGGTCAGCGTCGACTGCGCGTGGCCCAGGTCCTGGCGGAGAGCCGTGAGCGCATCGTCAAGACCGCTGGCGGCGCTCTGTTCCAGAAGCGCCCCGACGTGATCTCCCCCGGCGGCAACGCCTACGGCGAGGAGATGACCGCGTCCTGCCTGCGCGACATGGACTACTACCTGCGCCTGGTGACCTACGGCATCGTCGCTGGTGATGTCACCCCGATCGAAGAGATCGGCATCATCGGCGCCAAGGAGATGTACCGCTCCCTGGGCACCCCCCTCGAAGCCATGGCTGAAGCCGTGCGCGAGATGAAGAACGCCGCCATGAGCATGCTGACCGGCGGTGACGCCGAAGAGGCTGGCTTCTACTTCGACTACGTCGTCGGCGCCCTCTCCTGAGGTTCCTTCCTCTCCAACACTCCGCCTCTTCGATCAGGTTCCATGCAAGACGCAATCACCAACGTCATCAACCAGTCCGACGTTCAGGGCCTCTACCTGGACACCTCCTCCATGGGTCGCCTGGAGCAGTACTTCGCCAGCGGTGAGACACCTCGATCCTCGACGAGCGTGTGCTGAACGGCCTCAAGGAGACCTACAACTCCCTGGGCGTGCCCATCGGTGCCACCGTGCAGTCGATCCAGGCCATGAAGGAAGTCACCGCCTCCCTGGTTGGTCCCGACGCCGGCCGCGAAATGGGCGTGTACTTCGACTACATCAGCTCCGGCCTGGGTAACTGATCCCCTGCCAACGGCAAACCCTACGGATCACACCCATGCGCCTGTTCAAAGTCACGGCCTGCATTCCCTGCCCGGAGAAGTCCCGTTCCCAGCGTGAGCTGCAGAACACCTTCTTCACCAAGTGGGTTCCCTTTGAGAGCTGGTTCGCTGAACAACAGCGAATCATGAAGCAGGGCGGCAAGATCCTGAAGGTTGAGCTGGTGACCGGTCGCCGTCAGGTCAACGTCGGCAACTGACCGCCAGATTCACCCTCAGCTTTCGCCTCCAGGCGTTCATTCAGCCCGGCTCCCGCCGGGCTTTTTCATTGGCCAGCTTCTGACGGAGCGGGGATCAGCCCGGCTCCCTGGCCGCGACCAACCCTCGTTTGCCGCGGTGGCGGAAATGGGAGATAGTCGGACACCGTCTTCGCATCTCTCCTTGACCAGGACCGGCCAGCAACCACCGTCCCGCCAGCCAGCCCCGCTCCAGGGCCGAGCCATGAGCGCGGGGTTTCTGCCGGTGCCCCTCAGGCACTGGCCGGCTGAAGCACGTCTCCTGCTGGGCATGCTGGCTCTCTGGTGTCTGCTGGGCCTGCTGGTGCTGGGCTCAGCCAGCTGGTGGGTGGCCGCCCGGGAGATGAACAACGCCAGCTACTACCTGACCCGTCAGGCCCTCTGGCTGGTCGCCAGCTGGGGGCTGCTCTACCTGGGGTTGCGCGTCAACCTGCGGCGCTGGTTGCGCCTGGCTGGGCCTGCACTGCTGATTGGCACCGTGCTGGTCGGGCTGACCCTGGTGATCGGCAGCACGGTGAACGGAGCCAGTCGCTGGCTGGTGCTCGGACCGATTCAGCTGCAGCCGACCGAGTTGATCAAACCATTCCTGGTTCTGCAGGGCGCTTCCCTGTTCTCCCATTGGAACCGGATCGCCAACGAGCAGAAACTGATCTGGCTCGGGGTGTTCGTGGTGACCCTGGGCCTGATCCTCAAGCAGCCCAATCTCAGCACCGCAGCACTGTGCGGCATGTTGCTGTGGTTGATGGCCCTGGCCTCCGGACTACCCCTCTGGGCGATGCTCGGAACCGCTGCGACCGGCCTCGCCGTCGCCGTCACCAGCATTGCCCTCAACCCTTACCAGCTGATCCGCGTCACCTCCTTCCTCAACCCCTGGAAAGATGCCCAGGGAGATGGCTATCAGCTGGTGCAGAGCCTGCTGGCCATCGGCTCCGGGGGGGTTCTGGGCGAGGGGTACGGACTCTCGACCCAGAAATTGCAATACCTGCCGATCCAGAGCACGGACTTCATCTTTGCGGTGTTCGCAGAGGAATTCGGCTACATCGGTTGCGTGGTGCTGCTGCTGTTCCTGCTGCTGTTCGCCTTCGTCGGCCTACGGATTGCCCTGAGCTGTCGCAGCAATCAGCAGCGCTTGGTGGCCATCGGCTGCACCGCCTTGCTGGTGGGCCAATCCATCCTCAACATCGCCGTCGCCAGTGGCGCCATGCCCACCACCGGCCTGCCGCTGCCGTTGATCAGCTACGGCGGCAACTCGCTGTTGGCCAGCCTGCTGACCGCCGGACTGCTGCTGCGCTGCTCCCTGGAGGGGGCTGGACTGGAACCCGTGCGACAGCGGCACCAACGCCGCCGGGACCCGCATCCGCAGAGCGCCGGATAGGCTGATCGCCCCTCCTGAACGCCAGAAGTCCGGCATGTCCGCGTTCGTCCTGGGGGATTGGGCCCGCAGCGCCGAAACACTGCTGCAAGGGTCCCTTGCCCACCCGGGGCCCCTCACATTGGCGCTTGTGTTCGCGGGTGGACTGCTCACCAGCCTGGGCCCCTGCTCCCTGGGTCTGTTGCCCGTGACCCTCGCCTACCTGGCCGGCTTCGAGGGCGGCGGTCACCGCCCCTGGCTGCGCAGCCTGAGCTTCTGCAGCGGGATCGTGGCCTCGCTGGTGCTGCTCGGCCTGGCCAGCGGCAGCCTGGGCCGCATCTACGGCCAGGTGCCTGGCCTGATCCCCACCCTCGTGGCGCTGCTGGCGGTGCTGATGGGGCTGAATCTGCTCGGCCTGCTGCCACTCAGGCTGCCGGCCGGCCCGGACCCGGAACGCTGGCGCCAGCTCGTGCCGCCCGCCCTCGCCCCTCTGGCCGCTGGCCTCGCCTTTGGCCTGGCGGCCTCCCCCTGCACCACGCCGGTGCTGGCGGTGCTGCTGGCCTGGATCGCCCAGGCGGGTCAGCCGCTGGCCGGGGTGGTCCTGCTGAGCGCCTTCGCCGCCGGCCAGGTGCTGCCGCTGCTGTTGGCGGGATTCGCGGCAGTCTGGCTGCCGCGGCTGCTGGCGCTGCGCTCCCTGGGACAGTGGGTGCCTCCGATCAGCGGCGTCGTCCTGCTGTTGACCGGAGCCCTCACCCTGCTGGCCCAGTGGAGCTGAATCAACCGTGAATCCACTCAAGCGCCTGATCGCCTGGATTTCCGATCTGCGGGTGGCCATCGGCCTGCTGATCGTGATCGCCATCGCCAGCGCCCTGGGCACCCTGGTCCCCCAGAAAGAAAGCGAGGCGCTCTATCACCGCGTCTACGACGCCGAGCCCTGGCTGGGGCTGCTCAACGGCGATCGGATTCTGGCGCTGCAGCTCGATCACGTGTATTCGAGCACGTGGTTTCTGGCGCTGCTGGCCTGGCTCGGCCTGGCGCTGATCCTGTGCAGCTGGCGCCGCCAGTGGCCGGCTCTGCAGGCAGCATTGCGCTGGATCGACTACAGCAACCCGCGCCAACTGAGCAAGCTCACCCTGGCGGAGACCATCGCCACAGACGACGCCGAGGCTGAACTGGACCAGCTGGCGACCCTGCTGACGGGACGGGGTTGGCAGCTGCGCCGGCAGCCCGGACGACTGGCGGCCCGCCGTGGCGTCAGCGGGCGGGTCGGTCCCCTTCTGGTGCATGCCGGCCTGGTGGTGCTGATGGTGGGGGCCGCCTGGGGCTCTCTGGCCGGCCAGCGATTGGAGCGCTTTCTCTCCCCAGGCAACGTGCTGGAGCTGCTGAACAGCCGCGGCCAGACCCAGAGCTCTGGCCAGGCCCTGGCGGCGATCCAGCTGCAACTGGGGAAGAGCCCCATCCTGGAGCTGCCCCTGCAGAGCTTCCCCCAGCTGGGCGAGCAGGTGTGGGGCATCGTGCTGCCGACCCGGCCCGATGGCAGCAATCCGGTACTGCTGGCGCTCTCC
>RFPK01000081.1 GCA_009926195.1 Synechococcaceae bacterium WB4_1_0192
TCCGTTGCAGTTCCGGATACGGCCTGCCATTGGTATGTGGTGAATCCTGATAACACCTTTGGTAAGGGGTTCAGTTGGATCACTGCGCCTGAGTTTGATGTGAAGGCCCTCCGGGATATCGGCATTCAGCACGATGTGACCGTGGCCCAGGGGCATCAGACCACTGTGGAGCTGATGAATGCCACCTCTGGTCTCCGGTACGGCGACGACTACTGACCAGTCACGGTTCAGTGGCATTCCAGCGGTGGTCGCCAGGTCTGTCCTGCCTGCTGCTGGTTTCAGCTAGGGGAACAATCGTCCTGAGGCTGATCGTGCCAGGTGGCGATGGCGAAGACCTGCTGGAGATGCATGATCGGATTGCTGCTGTCCTCACCCCGTACCAACCAGCGCTCGGTGCTGCCACTGCGCAACAGGGCGCGGAAGTCATCAGCATCAATCAGAATGCCGCTCTCCACCGCCAGATCGACCATCTGATCCGGAGTGGTGATGGCATAGAAGATCTGGGCGAACTCAGGGTCGTCGTCCACCTGCGTGCAGAGGTGGTCCAGCGCGTCCAGCAGTGGCGCAGAAGCGGGGTCTGGCACGACAGGCAAACGAGAAAGGGACACTAGCAACCAGTCGGTTCAGGCCTCAGCGGTGCGGCGGCCCTGGTGCATGCGCTCAGAACTGGCCTGGGACCAGGTTGACGCTGGCCATGATCCTGCTGGTCTGGGCGGATGGTGAGATCAGGACCCAGTGCTGGTTGCTGCTTTTGCCGCCCCTGAAGTAGTCGCCGACATCAATGCAGGAGTACCTGGAGCAGGTATGTCTTGCCGCTGTGTATGGATGCTTTGGTGAATGTCAGTTTGTTGACATACAAGCTCACCCCGCCAATGTGTGCCTTGCAGGCTGCGGAGACGACCGGGGTGTCGTAAAGGTCTTGCCAGTTCGTTGTGCTTCGCGCCTGTAGGACGATCGCCCGCGTGCCAGAGGGCGCGGAGGGCGGCGTGATGGGCAGGCGATCCGGAGATCAGGAGTGGTTTGCCCTTGATCGGCAATCGCCTGAGAGAGGAGGTCAGCAGCGAGGTCGCGGACAGGTCGCCCAGTGCTGGCGCTAAGGCGCTCCAGATCGTCCATCAACGCACCCGACAACTCCAGGTCGATTCGCTGAGGAAAGCGAGTTGGGTCCAGTCGCCAGCAGTCTTCCGTCATGACGCTGATGCTGGCATGGCAGATGGAAGTGGGACGATGCAGTTCTGATGGATGTCGAAGCACAATGCAGCAGACTGATGCAGATTGGCGGCGCTTGGCAGCAGTAGGTGCGGTAGACGCGAAGTAAAGGTAGGTGAAGAGGCCTTTGATCAAAGGCGAAGAAATTGACAAAAAGCGCTCACCCCCCCCTCTAAATCTGAAGTAAATATGTAGGTGAAGGGCGGATTTTCTGTTGAATTCGCTTTGCCACGTCATTGCGACATGAATCGCGATTCACTTCACCCCGAGACCCGCAAGCTCAGCAGGCAGTTCCGTTCGCCTCAGCGGATCACCATCACGATGCCCTACGGTGCCTACCAACGCCTGCTGGAGAGAAGCGACCAAGAAGGGCGTTCCCTCAGTAACTTGGCGGCATTTTTGCTGGAATCTGCGGTTGGAAGTATGGATGACCCAAGCATGCACTTCAAGTAGTTTCCACAAGTAGAAGCAGGGGAAGTTATGGCAAGTCAGAGCAATCCTGCGGACGAGCGATATGATTCCCTTGCCTCACCACTGAAGAGCATTGGTTCGTTCGCTGAGAGCAGCAAGGAGGAGCTGCTCATGGAGGAAGGCGAAGTTCTTAACGGTATAACGTTCAAGCGGATAGGAATCGGCGATTACAGGAGAGGTACGGCAACGCTGCGAGCGGGAGAACTGCTTCTCATTGCAGGAAGAACAACCCCCGTCGAAAGCGCAAATACGTCGCCAGCATTCGAGTCCTTGCTGACGATGCCCTTTTCTGGTGGTTTCATAAACGCATCGGAGAAGTGCATCCATGAAGTCGGTTCTGGAGATATTTTCCTGAGCCAGAGTAACTATGGAGTCACCAGGAGAACCTACTCCTCCTCTCTCTTTGTGCCCATAGACGCAATGCGACTTGGTGCGTCAATGCGCGTCATCAGCGGGATCGAGAACGCTCGGTCGCTGGGTGCTTCAATCCTTATCAGAGGTCATGGAGGCAGAGGCGGAAGGAGTGGGGCGTCTAAGTTGTGGTCGTTTATAGAGTTTATCGACGGACTTCACGGAGAGGATGGGTTCTTGCCGGCCGCCCTTGGATTGGACGAGCAGTTCTATCGCATACTTGCTTTTGTCCTGCTGGAAAGGGCGGGTAGACTTGGCGATGTTAAGGATCGGCAAGAAAAGCAGGCGCACAACTGGACGACTTCGCTGGATGACCTTGTTGACTACATTCGCGCCAACGCTCATCAGAATCTTACGCTCACGGATCTTGAGGAGCGCTCGAACTACTCAGCCAGACGCCTCCAAAGCCTTTTTAACGAGAAATTGAACTGCTCGCCAATCCAGTTTATTCGGCGCCAGCGCTTGGCGCTGGCAATGGCAAGGCTCGAAACCGCAGGCTGGGACGATACGGTGACGACGATCTCCAGAAGCGCGGGGTATCGCCATCTTGCGACTTTTACTCGCGACTTCCAAAGGGAGTTTGGTGTCAACCCGTCTGCAGTGCTCAGAGCATCGCGGGGTGGCAAGCATCCATAAGGCGTTGCGAGAAGAGAGTCAGGCGGCCTTTGGGGCCCTCTGAACGGGCGTTCCAGCAGGGCTCTTACCGGTGCCGCCTGGTTCGGTTCCTCAAAGGGTCTGGACGAACTAGACCCTTTGAGGAACCCTTGGAAACGGAGAGGGTGGGATTCGAACCCACGGAAGGTTTCCCTTCAAACGATTTCGAGTCGTTCGCTTTCGACCACTCAGCCACCTCTCCAGGCGACGCCGACACTCTAATGGCCGGCCGGGCCTGCTCAGGCGAGCCGCCAACCGCTGCCTGAACCGGCAGGGGGCGACCACAGCCGCTCCGCTGGCAGGCCCGCCGGCAGCTGGCGGCGTTCGCGGGCGGTGGGCCGGAAGCCCAGCCACAGCCCATCCAGGTCGTCGCCACCACCCACCAGGCCTGCCGATCCGGCAGCAGTCCCCAGCGCAGGTTTCCCGCCTCCAGCAGCAGCGCCTCGCTGTCCGCTGCCAGGGCGCTGACGCTCAGGCCCGGACTGGTGAGCCGTTGGCCGGCGGCCAGGGCAGGGGTGCTTGCCTCGGGCGCCAGCAGGGTCGGCGTCAGCCGCTGCCAGCAGGCTGGTTGCTCAGCCACGATTGGATCCAGGCTCAGCACCCAGTCGTAGCGCTGCACCCCCAGGGCCAGCGCCAGCCGGCTGGCCCGGCTGCAGCTGAGGCTGTCACTGCGGCGGCTGATCAGCACCCCCCGCCCGGCATGGCGCGCCACCAGCAGGTCGCGCCCACCGTCCTGCACCAGCAGCAGCTGGTCCCGCCAGAGCTGCGCTCCGTGCAGGAGCACCACCAGTGCCAGCAGGCCGGCGCCGCCGCAGCGCAGCCAGCGCCGATGCCCCGCCGCCAGATCCACCAGTGGGCACAGCAAGGGCAGCAGCGCCAGGCTGATGGCGGGACTACCGATGGCGCAGTGGCAGCTGGGACAGATGAATCCATGGCTGGTGCTGCTGCTCAGCCTGGCCACCGCCACGAACAACTGCGTCAGCGGCACCAGCAACTGCGCCATCGGTAGTCCCGCCATCAGCCTGGCCACCGCCACGAACAACTGCGTCAGCGGCACCAGCAGCCAGCCGAGCAGCCCGACCAGCGGCGGCAGCACCAGCGCGGCCACGGCCATCGCCATCGCCCCCAGGGTCAGTGGCGTCAGCAGCGGTGCCACCAGCATGTTGGCCGGCACCGCGTAGAGCGGCAGTGCGCCGAAATGCAGCAGCTGCAGCGGCAGGGTCCAGAGCGAGGCCGCCAGCGGCACGGCGATGGCGGGAGCGGCCCAGCTGGCCCAGCGGCCGCTGGGCAACCGCCCGCGCAGGGATTCCTCGAGCGGGCCGGCGCTCAGCAGCAGGCCGGCTGTGGCCGCCACGCTCAGCTGAAAGCCCACATCCAGCAGCCAGCTCGGGGCGGCCAGCAGGATCAGCAGCACGCACAGCAGCAGCACCCCCAGGGGCCGCACCCGACGGCCGCTCTCCTGCACCAGAAACACCATCGCCCCCATCGCCACCGCCCGCACCACCGAGGGCTGTGGTCCGGCCAGCAGCAGGAACAGGGCCATGGCGCCGAGGGCCAGGCCCCAGCGCCAGGCCCGCCCGCCGAAGCGGCTGAAGGCCATCACCGCCCCCAGCAGCACCGTCAGGTGGAAACCACTGGCGGCCAGGGCGTGGGACAGCCCGGCGGCGCGAAAGGCCTCCCGCACCGCCAGCGGCACCGGCACCACGGCGCTGCCCAGCACCAGGGCCGCCAGCACGCCTCCCGCCTCGGCGCCGCCGCTGTGCACGAGCGCCAGCGCCATCCGCCGTCGCAGGTCGGCGATCGGGGTCGCCGTTCGCTGCAGCACGCGCCACTGCTGGATCCGCAGCTGGCTCCAGATTCCCTGCCGCGCCAGGCGCTCCGCCGACCCCGACAGCAGCGGGTGTGGTGCCGGCTGGGGCCGCACCAGGATGCCCGTGGCCTCCAGCCTCCAGCCCTGCTGCAGGGCTGGGCAGCGCTCGAACAGCCCTTCGGTCCGTCCGCCGTTGAGCTGCAGCGGCACGCGGCAGCCCCCGCCATTCCCCAGCGGTTGCGGATCGCTCAGCAGGCGCCCGCGCAGCTCCACCGGCTGCGGGGTGTTGGCGTTGCTGATCAACCGGCTGGGGTCGTCTGGGCCAGGGGCCGGCCGCCCCTGAAATCCCCAGGCCCAGACCACGATCAGCGTCAGCAGCAGTGCCCCCTGCCGCCTGCGGCTCCAGCGCCGGTGGCGCAGCAGCAGCACGCCACTGCCGCCCAGGCCGAGCATCCCTGCGATCTGCAGGGGCAGCGGCAGGGGCAGCACCCCGAGACTCAGGGCGAGCAACGGCAGCGTCAGCAGCGCGGCAGCCATGGAAGATCGACAACGCCCGTTGCCCTCAGGGTTCCCCTACTGTTCGAGCGCGTGATCGGCGGCCATGGCCCGGCAGTTGTTTCGCCCTGAGCACGGTCCGCTCTGGCTGCTGCCGCTGGTCGCGGCGCTGCAGCTGCCTGTCGCCGCCGTTCCGCCGGGTGCGCCTGCCGCCGCCCTGCTGCTCAGCCCCGGCGAACGGCGCGATCGCGCCGAGCTCGCCCTGCGCGAGCAGACCGGCCTGGTGCGTTGGAAATGGTTCAACGCAACGGCCGTCGACTGGGCCGGCTGGAAGCTCCACCCCGGTGGGGTGCGCATCACTCTGCTCAAGGCCTCAGCAGCTGATCTCGGCCTGCACGGTTCGGCGGCCAGTTCCGTGGCGGTGCAGTGTGAAAGCCTGCGGCTGAGCTGGCGCATCGATGGCGATTGGCAGCCCTGGCAGGCCCCGATGCCGGGATCTGTCGGGCAGCGGATCGTGCTCGACCTCTGCAGCAACACCCTCGACGGCCCGGCGGTGCCGGTGCTGGCACCGGTGTCGGCGTCGCCGCTTACGCCACCGCCGGCTCTGCCGCCGCTTCCTGCAGGGCTTCCCGCTGCTCGGGACTGAGCAGCGGGAAGCCGAGCGCTTGCCGCTCCGCCAGCCAGGCCTCCGCCACCTGGCGGGCCAGGGTGCGGATGCGGCCGATCGTGGCGGTGCGCTCGGTCACCGAAATCACGCCACGGGCTTCCAGCAGGTTGAAGGTGTGGCTGCACTTGAGCACGAAGTCGAGCGCGGGGGCCGGCAGCTTCTGGGCCACCAGATCAGCGGCTTCGGCTTCGTAGATCGCGAACAGCTGCTTCAGCCGCTCGGGGTTGGAGGCCTCGAAGTTGTAGGTGCACTGGCCCTTCTCGAACGGCAGCCAGATGTCGCCGTAGGAGCGGTTGCCATCCCAGCTGAGATCCCAGATGCTCTCGACGTCCTGGAGGTACATCGCCAGGCGCTCGAGGCCGTAGGTGATCTCGATCGAGACGGGCCTGCAATCGAGACCGCCGCACTGCTGGAAATAGGTGAACTGCGTCACCTCCATGCCATCGAGCCACACCTCCCAGCCCACACCCCAGGCCCCGAGGGTGGGCGATTCCCAGTTGTCCTCCACGAAGCGGATGTCGTGGTCGGCCGCACGGATGCCCAGGGCCTCCAGGGAGGCCAGGTAGGTCTCCTGGATGCCGTCGGGGCTGGGCTTGATCAGCACCTGGTACTGGAAGTAGTGCTGGGCCCGGTTGGGGTTGTCGCCGTAGCGGCCGTCGGTGGGTCGGCGGCAGGGCTCGGGGTAGGCCACGGCCCAGGGCTCGGGACCGATCGCCCGCAGCACCGTGTGCGGGCTCATCGTGCCGGCGCCCTTCTCGGTGTCGTAGGGCTGCAGGATCAGGCAGCCGCGCTCCGCCCAGAAGCGGTTCAGGGTCTGGATGATGTCCTGGAAATGCACGGGGCGGCGGGCCGGGTCGTGCCGCCATTGTCGATGGCGACGGGTCGGACCTGGTCGCGTCGGTTCAGGCGACCAGCTGCAGCAGCCCCATCTGGCCGCCCGCCAGGCGCCGATGCCGGGCCGCACTGAAGCCGGCCGCCAGGGCCAGCCGCTCCTGTTCCGGGCCGGTGGGGAAGCGGCTGAGGCTGTCCTCCAGGTAGGCGTACTCCGCCTCCAGCCCGGCCTGGCGGGCCAGTGGCACCACCACCTGGCGCAGGTAGAAGCGCTGGAAAGCGGCGGTGCGGCCGGCTGCCTCGACGGGGCGGTTGAAATCGAGCACGGCCGCCCGGCCACCCGGTCGGAGCAGGCGGCGCAGCTCCACCAGGGCGGTGGCGGGATCCTGGAGGTTGCGCAGGCCGTAGGCCATCACAGCGCCATCGGCTTCGCCATCGTCAAGACCTGTCGCCAGGGCATCCGCCTGGCGAAAGGTCACGGGCAACCAGGGTTGGCGCCCGCCGCGGCGTCGCGCCAGCTCCAGCGGCGCTGCCGCTGCATCCAGCCCGAGCACGAGTCCACCCGGCCGAACGGCTTCGGCCAGCACAAGAGCAAGATCGCCGGTGCCGCAGCAGAGGTCGAGCAGCCGCTGGCCGGGGCGCGGTTGGAGCCAGGCCACCGCCTGACGCTTCCAGAGCCGGTGCAGACCGAGGCTGAGCAGGTCGTTGAGGCGGTCGTAGCTGGGGGCGATGCGCTCGAACAGGTCGCGAACGGCCTCGGCGTCAGGTGGGGGGCTCGTTTGCGGCATCCCAGGGGAGGGTGATCGCATCGAGACTGACACCTCCAGCCGCCAACTCGTAGTCGCCGGCGGCGGACCGGCTGATCACCCCCTGGGCCTGGAGGCGATCGGCGCTGGTGAAGCTGATCACCATCACCGCCGCCAGGCCCACCGCGGCGGAACACACCATGCAGCCGGCCAGCATCAGCGAGAACTCCCGGCGATCGGAGGCCGCCTGCATCAGCTGCAGGGCCCAGGCCACCATGGCGATCACAGCCAGCACCAGCGCCACCGCCAGGGCCGTGGAGTGGGGGTGCAGAAACGCCGTCACGGGGGCAGCAGACGCGACTCTGAGTGAATTGTAACGGGAGGGCCACGGCACGGGTGAGGTTGAGCTCATAGCCGGCCTGGGTGCCGTCGCCATCCATCGAGGTGAGCAGGATCTCGCCGGCCCCGAGCGCCACCACCTGCCGCGCCCAGGCCACCGCATCGAGGCCGGTGTTCTCGCGCCCGCCCTTGACGTACACATCCCAGCCCGGCTCGGGTCCCTCGCGCCGACGCGCATCGATCGCCACGACGATGCACTGGCAGCCGAACCGTTCGGCCCCGCGCGCCACCAGCTGCGGATCGCGCACGGCCGAGGAGTTCAGGCTCACCTTGTCGGCGCCGGCCCGCAGCAGCTCGGTGATGCCCTCCACGCTGCTGATGCCTCCGCCCACCGTGAAGGGGATCGTCACCGCCTCGGCGGTGCGGCGCACCAGATCCACCAGGGTGTCCCGCCCCAGGTGGCTGGCGGCGATGTCCAGGAACACCAGTTCATCGGCGCCGGAGGCGCTGTAGCGGCAGGCCAGCTCCA
>RFPK01000082.1 GCA_009926195.1 Synechococcaceae bacterium WB4_1_0192
CGCATCGGTGCCGGCAGCCGGATTGGCCCCCATGTGGTGCTCGATGGCCGGGTCACCATGGGTCGCGGCAATCGCATCTTCCCGGGCGCCTGCATTGGCGCGGAACCCCAGGACCTCAAATACAGCGGTGCAGCCACCGAGGTGGTGCTTGGGGACGACAATGCCATCCGCGAGTGCGTCACCATCAACCGCGCCACCCATGAGGGTGAGCAGACCCGCATCGGCAGCGGCAATCTGCTGATGGCCTACAGCCATCTCGGCCATAACTGCTCTCTCGGCGATCGCATCGTCATCGCCAATGGTGTGGCCGTCGCCGGTCATGTGGTGATCGGTGACCGTGCCGTGATCGGTGGTGTGCTCGGCATTCACCAGTTCGTGCACATCGGCACGATGGCCATGGTCGGCGGGATGAGCCGCATCGACCGCGATGTGCCGCCGTTCGCCATCGTCGAGGGACATCCTGGGCGGCTGCGGGGGCTGAACCGCATCGGCATCAAGCGCAGCGGCCTTGCGGAGCTCGATGGGGGTGCCCAGGCTCGTCAGTTGCAGCAGGTGTGGTCCGAGATCTACCGCAGCGATGCCGTGCTTGCGGATGCCCTGCAGGCCGTCCGCCGTCTGGATCTGCTGCCGCCTGCAGAAATCCTGGTGAGCTTCCTGGAGGCTTCGATCAGCTCCGGTCGCCGTGGCCCCCTGCCCGCGGGGCGCGGATGAAGCGTCTGCTGATCAGCACCGGTGAGGTGTCGGGTGACCTGCAGGGGGGCCTGCTGGTTCAGGCGTTGCTGGCTGAAGCGCAACGCCGGGCCATCCCCCTGGAGATCAGTGCTCTTGGTGGTCAACGCATGCGGCGAGCCGGGGCACACCTGCTGGCCGACACCGCGCCGATGGGTGCGATCGGCCTGTGGGAGGCGCTGCCGCTGGTCCTGCCCACCCTGCGCCTGCAGCGGCGGGTCAACCGCTGGCTGCGAAGCACCCCTCCCGATGGCGTGGTGCTGATCGATTACATGGGTGCGAACGTGAGCCTGGGGCTGCGCATCCGACGCCGCCTGCCGGCAGTGCCCATCACCTATTACATCGCTCCCCAGGAGTGGGCCTACAGCCTCGGTGACGGCGGCACCACCCGGCTGATCGGTTTCACCGATCGCATCCTGGCGATCTTCCCGGAGGAGGCCCGGTTCTATGGCGCCCGCGGCGCTGCCGTCACCTGGGTGGGCCACCCCCTGCTCGACACCCTGACGGACCTCCCCACCCGGGATCAGGCCCGGGCCCAGCTCGGTCTCCAGGCCGGCGAGCGCCTGCTGCTGCTGCTGCCCGCCTCTCGCCATCAGGAGCTGCGCTATCTCCTGCCGCCCCTGGCGGCGGCCGCCGCCGAGCTGCAGCGGCGATGCTCCGGGTTGCGGGTGATGGTGCCGGCCGGGCAGAGCGCCTTCGAGCCGGTGCTGCAGACGATGCTCGCCGAGGCCGGGGTGCAGGCTGAGGTGGTGCCCGCCGCCGATGCCGATCGGCTCCGGCCGGTGCTCTGCGCTGCAGCCGATCTCGCTCTGAACAAATCCGGCACCGTCAACCTGGAGCTGGCGCTGCGGGGGGTCCCCCAGGTGGTGGGCTACCGCGTCAGTCGACCCACCGCCTGGGTGGCGCGCCATCTGCTGCGCTTCCAGGTGGACCACATCTCGCCCGTGAATCTGGTCCTGGGCGAGCGCCTGGTGCCCGAACTCCTTCAGGATGAGCTCACTCCCGAGGCGGTGGTGGCAGCGGCCCTGCCGCTGCTTGATGATCCCCAGGCGCGGCAACGGGTGGCGGAGGGCTATGCCCGTCTGCGCCAGGCCCTCGGTGAACCGGGGGTGACCCGGCGGGCGGCGAACGTCATCCTCGATGGCCTGCTCGCGGCTGCGCCGGCATGAGCTGCATCATGACCTCCCGTTCACGCGGCTGGCCGGCCCGGATCCTGTCGGTAGCCAGGCGGTTTCTGCTGATCGCCCTGCTGGTGGGTGCGCTGGTGCTGCCGCAGCCCCTGGCCGCGGGCGCTGCCGCGCCGGTGCAGGAGGCGGTGTTCGCCGGTGGTTGCTTCTGGTGTCTGGAGCACGACCTGGAGCCTGGGCCAGCCGATGGCGGCGCTGCAGGTGCAGATCCGGCCCTTGCAGACCTTCTGGCCGGCCGAGGCCTATCACCAGAACTACGCAGAGCACAACACGCTCAAATACCGCTACTACCGCTGGGCCTGTGGTCGTGATCAGCGCCTGGATGCGGTCTGGGGGACCCGGGCGCGCAGTCGCGACACATGGGCCGGCTCCCGGTGACCATTTGCCCACGGCGCCAGGTGCTTCCGATCCCCCGCTCGCCGCGAATCGGAGGAAAAGCTGAAGGATGCCCGAGGGGTTTACGGCCCTTTTTTAGTGCTGGCAAGGCTTTTGCCGGATTTTCCGCTGGCGGGTGGCTCTTAAATTGAGTCCGACTCGACTGCAGGTGTGTGTATGTATCTGCTGACGATTCGCGATGGACTCGTGACCCGTCATATCGGCCCCTACGCGAGCCCCAAGCAGGCTTCCGATGATCTCGATCACCTGCTGCAGCGTTTCGGCGAGCGGGCCCGCTGGCAGATCCATGCCCTTGAATCTCCCAGCGACCTGCTCAAGGCCGGTGACCCTGGCAACCGACCACCCCTGACGGCGGCGGCCTGAGCGTTGCTGGTCTCAGCGGGGACGCTGGCCCGGGTAGCCGCGCAGCAGGCCGCTTTCCACCATCAACCCAACCCCCGCCACGGCGCTGGCCGCAAGGCCCACGAAGAACGCCCGCTTGCGAAGCAGGCGCTTGGCCTCCCGGTGGGGCAGGAGGTTGATCAGGATCACTGGACGAATCTCCGCATCGCAAGACCGCAGGCGATCAGAAACGACGGCGCGTCGCGATGTCCTTGGCCACGAAGTCCTGCAGGAACAGGGCGGCGGTGATCGAACCGCCGGGCCGCGGGCCGGTGTTCTTCATGTCGGCGAGGCCGCTCTTGAGCCCCTCCCGATAGGCGGCGCGCAGGGGCATGCGCCAGAGGTTCTCGCCCCCCTGCTCGCCAGCCTGCAGCAGGGCAGCGGCCAGGGCATCGCTGGGCGACCACAGGCCGGCGATCTCCTCGCCCAGGGCGATCACGCAGGCGCCGGTGAGGGTGGCCAGATCCACGATCGCGTCCGGCTCCAGCTTGCTGGCATAGACCAGCGCATCGGCCAGGGTGAGGCGCCCTTCGGCATCGGTGTTGTTGATCTCGATCGTCTTGCCGTTTGAGGCCGTCACGATCGCGCCGGGATGGATGGCGCCGCCGCTGATCATGTTTTCGCAGGCGGCCACGATCATGTGCACCTCCACGCCGGCCGGCTTCAGCTCGGCGATGGCCCGCATGGCGCCCAGCACCGCCGCGCTGCCGCCCATGTCGTACTTCATCATCTCGATCTGAGAGCCGGCGGTCTTGAGGTTGTAGCCGCCGGAATCGAAGGTGAGCCCCTTGCCCACCAGCGCCAGCCGGCGCTTCACCTCACCGCTGGGGCGGTAGGTGAGGTGAATGAACTTCGGCGCCAGATCGGATCCCTGGGCCACCGCCAGATAGGAGCCCATGCCGAGGGCCTCGCAGTCGGCGCGCTCCAGCACCTT
Organism: Synechococcaceae bacterium WB4_1_0192; assembly: GCA_009926195.1. GTDB lineage: Bacteria > Cyanobacteriota > Cyanobacteriia > PCC-6307 > Cyanobiaceae > Vulcanococcus. Next base: position 3,628 of record RFPK01000082.1, read on the forward strand.
CAGCTCCAGGCCGAAGTCGCGGGCGATGGTGGCGGCGGTGTCGGCCAGGGCCTGGGGCGTCACCACATTCGGCGGAGCGGCCACCAGTTCCCGGGCCAGCTCCACGCCGCTGCAGAGGGCCGGCGCCGCGGCGATCGCCGCGGTGGCGGCGGCGTCCGCGCCGGCGACCAGGCCGAGCAGCACCACCTCGTTCAGGCCGGGGGTCGGTTCCGCCTCACCTTTGAAGCGCTGGTCGGCGTAGAGGCTGAGCCGGACCGCTTCGGCCATGGCGGCCGCGGCCGCGGCGGCATCCAGGCCCTCCAGCGGCAGGGCCAGCCCGAGGTTCTGTGCACCGCTGGCCGCGGCGGCCTTGCTGGCGGCGGCGGTGGCATGGCGCAGTTGTTCGTAGCCGAAGCCGGCGGGCTCGCCCAGGCCGATCAGCACCAGCGTGGCCGGCGTTTCGCCCAGGCGCTCCAGGACCAGGCATTCGCCCGGTTTCGCCCTGAACCGCCGCTGCTCCAACCGTGCTGGCAGCGCAGCGCCGAAACGGGCGGCCAGGGCCGTGCGGGTGGTTTCACCGGCTTCACCGGCGAACACTCCAACCGCCAGGGCGTCGCCGCTCCAGGTGCGCAGGCTGTCGGTGCTGCAGTGGAACGCGATGGCCATCGGGGGAGCGCAGGTGGGCGCGATGGTAGGGCGATCAGTCCGCTTCGGCGGTGAACGGCGTGGCCCAGCGGCCGCGGGTCTCCTTGTTGAACGGCGGTAGCCAGTGGCGGATCAGCGCTTGCTCCAGGGCGCGCCTCGGCTTCACCGCCGCCGGTGCATCCCGCCAGAAACGGATGCTCGGGGCACTGCCAAGGCCCGCCTGCTGCAGGGCCTCGCCATAGGCCGCCAGGTAACGCTTGCAATCGTGCTCCCCTTTCCAGCGCCGATCCGCCTGGCCCGTTTCACCCACATAGAGCAACAACGGCCCCGGCAGGTGCGGGGGGTGATCGAGCACGAAGTAGAGCGCCGCCCCCTGCGCGTTCGGCTCGGGCAGTCGCCAGAACTGCAGGTGCTGGGCCACCAGGGCCAGAGGATCCAGTCGCAGCAGGTTGGCGCTCTCGGCTGGCTCGTGGCCGCTGAACAGATCGATCTGGCCGGCCGGTCGGCCGGCGGACCCGCTGGCAGCCTCGAAACGAGGCGCCTGGAACGCCTGCAGCCGCTGCTGCCAGTCGCGCAGCTGGTGCTCCAGCAGGGGTAGATCCTCCGGGCCGCTGGCGATCGGCAGGTCACCGGTCGCGAACAGATCACCCTGCCGGGGGGTTGCGCGTGCCGCCATCGCTTCAGGCCGAGCGGGGGAGTTCCGGACCGGCCGGTCCGCTGCCGAAGCGCACCCGGCCGATCAGCTCCTCCACCACGGCCGGCGGTAACTGCAGCCGCTCCTGCAGATCAGCCAGGTTCTGGAACGGGCTGCGCTGCCGCTCGCGCAACAGCCGCTGGCAGCGCTGCTGATCGAGCTGGGGCAACCGTTGCCGCAGTTCACTGGCTCCGGCACGGTTGAGATCGACGGGCCGCAGCTGCGGGTCAGCCGGAGCCCCATCGCCATACCAGCGGAACAGCAGCAGCGGTTGCCAACTGGCCACCAGGTCGGTGGGGACCTCCAGCAACCGTTGCAGATCCTCCGGTCCACTCAGCTGCACGCCGCCGCGCTGCAGCCGCAGCAGCAGGTCCACATGGACCGCCGTCAGCCCCGGCAACCGGCGCCAGTCGGCTGCGGTGGCCCGGTTCACATCAAGGCGCCAGCCGAGGGCGGCGGCATGGCGCACCTCGGCGGCGCTCTCCAGTCGCCGCCCAGGCTCCTGCCGCAGCTTGAGCTCCAGAAGATCCCGCTCGATCCGCTCCGCGTCAGGCTCGGAGTCCGGCTCAGGTGACCTGACAGCCATGGGCTGCTCTGGTGATCGGGTGCCGTGGTCAGGGCGCGGCGCAGCCGGCAGCTGGCCGGTGGCCTGCAGCAGGCTGCGGGCGAGAGGATCCAACCAGTGGCCCTTGGCCATGGCGCGGCAGCGCTCGGCACGTGCGCACGACCTTAACCAGCATCCGGCCAGTCGACCAAGCCCAGCCGCAGCCCCTGCACCACCGCGTGGGTGCGATCCCGGGCGTTCAGCTTGTTCAGGATCGTGCGCATGTGGCTCTTCACGGTTTCCAGGCTGATGAACAACCCGACCGCGATGGCGGGGTTGTGGTGGCCTGCCGCCGCCAGTTGCAGCACCTGCCGCTCGCGTTCGCTGAGCTGCACCGATGGCGGTGGCTCCGGGGCCGGATGGTGGTGCAGGTACTGGGCCGCCAGGCTGCGATCGATGTAGATGCCGCCACTGGCCAGACAGCTCAGGGCCTGGGGCACGGTGCCCTGGCCGAGGCGTTGCTCGAGGCAGAGCCCATCACAACCGGCTTCGATCGCCCGGCGCAGCGCCGGTGGTTCGCTGCGATCACTGACGATCAACAGGGTGCGCACGCCTGGCCAGCGGCGCTTCACCTGACTGACCAGGTCGTCGCCGCTGCCGCGCTCCAGCTGATCGGTGGCCAGCAGCAGGCTGGCCTGATGCTCCTGGATCAGCCGTAGCGCTTCGAAGGCGTCGGTGGTGGCGCCCACCAGCTGCCCGTTGCGATCGAGGCAGTGGATGCAGAGGCAGAGGCTGAGGCGGCTGCCCATGCAGACCACCACCCGCTCCTGCTGCATCAGTTCGCAGCAGCGCTGGGTGTACTGCCGCATCTTGCCCATCAACGTCGTGTAGTCCATGCGTCCATGGCTGATCCCATCTGCTGGAACTGTGTCCACAGCCGCCGCGGCTGTCAGCCCGGGGGATACGTGGATCCGCACTCCCGCCGCCGCCACCGCCGTCTCACAATCCACCAGAGCGTGTCGGACCCTTCAAGCCATGGCTTTCTTCGACTCCGAGATCGTCCAGGAGGACGCCAAGCGTCTGTTCGGCGACTACCAGCAGCTGATGCAGCTGGGCGGTGAGTACGGCAAGTTCGATCGCGAGGGCAAGAAGCTGTTCATCGAGCGGATGGAGGAGCTGATGGACCGCTACCGCGTGTTCATGAAGCGCTTCGAGCTCTCCGACGACTTCCAGGCCAAGCTCACCGTCGAGCAGCTCCGCACCCAGCTGGGGCAGTTCGGCATGACGCCCGATCAGATGTTTGAGCAGATGCAGCGCACCCTCGATCGCATGAAGGGCGAGCTGGAGAAGCAGGGCTGAGTGCCTGCCTACGATCCGCCCCTGAACAGCTGCGCCGGTCCGGCGATCAGGGAGTGATGGCCAACGACGCCTGGGGATTGCCGATGCCATTGGCACGCGGGGTGGCTGACCTGTTCCCCGCCGGCAGCGGTGAGGGTGCTGCCACGGATGCGGATCAGCAGCTGGCGGCGCGCCTGGCGGAAGCGGAGCGGGAGGGCCGGCCACTGCGGGTCAAGCTGGGCATCGACCCCACCGGCTCGGACATCCATCTGGGGCACTCGATCCTGTTCCGCAAGCTGCGGGCCTTTCAGGACGCCGGCCACACCGCCGTGCTGATCATCGGCGACTTCACGGCCCGCATCGGCGATCCCACCGGCAAGAGCGCCACCCGGGTGCAGCTCAGCGCCGAGGCGGTGGAGGCCAACGCCGCCACCTACCTGCAGCAGCTGGGCCAGGGTCAGGACCCGGAGCGGGCCCTGCTCGATTTCACGACCCCCGGCCGGCTGGAGGTGCGCCGCAACAGCGAGTGGCTCTCGGGGCTGGATCTGCCGCAGGTGATCGAGCTGCTGGGCATCTCCACCGTCGGCCAGATGCTGGCCAAGGAGGACTTCGCCAACCGCTACGGCTCCGGCACGCCGATCTCCCTGCATGAGTTCCTCTACCCGCTGCTGCAGGGGTACGACTCGGTGGCGATCCGCGCCGACCTGGAGCTCGGCGGGACCGATCAGAAGTTCAACGTGGCCATGGGCCGCGACCTGCAGCGCCACTTCGGCCAGCGCCCCCAGTTCGGCATGCTGCTGCCGATCCTGCCCGGCCTCGATGGCGTGCAGAAGATGAGCAAGAGCCTCGGCAACACCGTGGGCCTCAGTGAAGACCCGCTCTCGATGTATTCGAAGCTGGAGAAGGTGCCCGATGCGGTGGTGGAGGAGTACCTCACCCTGCTGACCGATCTTGATCTGGCAGCCCTGCCCGACAACCCGCGGGAGCGCCAGAAGGCCATGGCCCTGGAGGTGACCCGCCAGCGCCACGGTGCTGAAGCCGCCCGCCAGGCCCAGGCGGACGCCGCCACCCTGGTGGGGGGAGCCGCCGGCCGCGGCGCCGCTGATCTGCTGCGAGGCGATGGCCTGCGCGCATCCGCAGCTCGCGTACTCGCCCATGAGCACTTTCGGCGGCGCATGCCCGGGGCTCACGCTCATGATGCGCTACGGCGTGCCGTCGGTCGTGCGCATGCGCAACTGCCTTCCGACCACGATGCAGGGCTTCGGGCACCCCGAGATCTCGACGCATGTCCACAACGGGCACCACGCGTCGGAAAGCGACGGATTCCCGGGAA
>RFPK01000083.1 GCA_009926195.1 Synechococcaceae bacterium WB4_1_0192
GAGGTTGTCGTCATGAAGGCTCTCCGGCGGAGTGGCCGTGCAGCTGCTCCTGTTCCGCCTGCACCTCGGGATTGAGATCGAGGTCGGGATAGGTGGAGAGCGGCGGCGGCGGTGTCAGCAGTGCATTCAGTCGCGCCGGACCGCCGCTGCGCCACCAGCCCACCAGACCATCGGGCAGGGCCGTGACCACCAGCAGGAACAGACCACCCTGGATGAACAGCCAGGTCTCCGGCAGCGCCTCACTGACCAGGCTCTTGGCGTAATTGATCAGCACAGCGCCGAGCACGGCGCCGATCAGGGTGCCGCGACCGCCCACCGCCACCCAGATCACCATCTCGATCGAGAAGGGCACCGCCATGTACTGGGGCGAGACGATGCCGGACTGAACGGTGTAGAGAGCACCGCTGATGCCGGCCAGGGCGCCGGCAACGGCGAACACCAACGTCTTGTAGGCGGTGGGGTTGTATCCGGTGAAGCGCAGGCGCGGCTCGTCATCGCGGATGGCGATCAGGGCATCGCCGAAGCGACCGCGGGTGAGCCAGCGGCAGAGCAGGAAAGCGGCGACCACCAGCACCACAGTGAGCCAGAACAGCAGCCGTTGCATGCCGTCACTGCCCACCAGCTGGCCAAAGATGATGGCGGTGTCGGTCTTGAGACCGTTGGTGCCGTTGATCAGTTTCTGCTGGCCGTTGAAGAAGTTGAAGAACACCAACAGGGCCGCCTGGGTGAGGATCGAGAAATAGACCCCCTTGATGCGGTTACGGAACACCAGGTAGCCGATCACACCGGCCACCAGAGCAGGAATCACCCAGATGGCACAGAGGGTGAACAGCGGTGAATTGAAAGGCTGCCAGAAGGCAGGCAGGCTCTTGACACCATAGAGCGAGAAGAAGTCCGGCAACTGACCGGGCTGCAGCGCACTGAGCTGCAGATACATGCCCAGGGCATAGCCACCCAGGGCAAAGAAGATGCCCTGACCAAGGCTGAGCAGGCCGGTGTAACCCCAGATCAGATCGATGCCGAGGGCGACGATGCCGAGCGAGAGGAAACGGCCCAGCAGGTTGAGGCGGAACGGGGGCAGCACGGCGGGAAGCGCCACAGCTGCCACCACGATCAGCACCCAGGGAAGCCAGCGACGCAGCTGGCGGTTGACGAGCAGATCCGCCATGGCTCAGGCCTCCACCATGCGGCCCTTCTGCGGGAACAGACCGGCGGGTCTGATCTGCAGGAAGACAACGATCAGGGCGAACACGAGCACTTTGGCCATCGAGGTGGTGGCGAAGAAGGTGATCAGCGTGTTGAGGGCCTCGGGCATCGCCGGCCACACCAGCAGCAGGGAGCCGGAGCCAACGACATAACTGAGCACGCCGATGCCCAGGGCGGCCAGAACGGTGCCGGCCAGTTTGCCGACCCCGCCGAGCACCACAACCATGAAGCAGTCGACGATGTAATTGCCGCCCAGGTTCGGGCCCACCGAACCGAGCAGCGTCACCGCCACACCGGCAACACCGGCCAGGCCGGAGCCGATCAGGAAGGTGAGCGCATCCACCTTGCCGGTGGGGATGCCGAGGCAATCGCTCATCGACCGGTTCTGGGTGACGGCACGGATACGGATGCCCCAGACGCTCTTCTGCAGGAACCAACTGACCGCCAGCAGGGCGATGATGGTGAGCGCGATGATGAACAGGCGAGCGGCCGGCATGTTCACAGCACCGACATCAATGGAGCCCCGCAACCAGATCGGGGCGGTGACATCGATGTTGCGGGCGCTGAACCAGGGCTGATCAAGGGCGCGCTGCTGACCGAGCACAGCAGCGACAGCGATGCCGACAATGCCACTGAGAATCCAGCTGCCGCTGCCGAGCAGTGGCGTCCAGCGCTGCTGCCACCAGGCCTTCGGCGTGAGGCGTGGAATCAGCAAGCCGCCAGCCACCGCCAGCAGCAGACCGATCGCGAAGGCACTGCTGACCGAACGCACGAACTGCTGCAGGATCAGACTGACGCCCCAGGTGGCCAGCAGTGTTTCCAGGGGCCGGCCGTAGAGGCGGCGGATCACCGTCTTCTCCAGGAGCAAGCCCACCAGACCGCTCACCAGGAACGCCAGCGGAATCGCCACCAGGATATAAATCGGGAACAGGGCATCCGGCAGGACAGCCTTGAAGATGTTCTGCACCACAAACGTGGTGTAAGCACCGAGCATCATCAACTCGCCATGGGCCATGTTGATGACACCCATCAGGCCAAAGACCACGGCAAGGCCGAGTGCCGCCAGCACCAGGACCGAGCCGATGGCCAGGCCGTTGAACAGCGTGTCGTAGAGAAGATCCATTGCGATCTGCAGGGATCAGGCAGGAGGAAGAGAAAACAAGGCAAGGGGTGGGAGGACGACGCCACCCACCCCGGAATGAGGCCCGCGAACAGAGAGGGCGGTCCGAACAGACCGCCCTCAGCCACTCACATCTTGTACTTACCGGCGTCGGGACGGCTCTGGGTCCAGTCGCAGGTGTAGCCCTTGGTTTCAGGCACGAACTGGTTCCAGGCCACGGGCTTGACGAAGCCCTTGTCCTCGAGGATCTTGAACATACCGTCCTTCTGCACCTCACCGATCAGCACACGCTTCTCGACGTGGTGGTTGGGCATGACGGTGACCTTGCCCTCAGGGGCATCGAAGCTGACGCCGACCAGGGCTTCACGCACCTTGTTGTCGTCAACGCTGTTGGCCTTCTCGGCAGCCGCAGCCCAGAGGTAGACCATCATGTAGGCCGCCTCAGCCGGGTCATTGGTGACGCGGTTATCCCCGTATTTGGCCTTGAAGTTCTTGGTGAACTCCTTGGACGCCGGCGTATCGAGACTCTGGAAGAAGTTCCAGGCAGCGTAAGTACCCTCGAGGTACTCAGGACCGATGGCGGCGATCTCCTCCTCGGCAATCGAGAAGCTCATGATCGAGTAGCCATTCGCCGGAGTGATACCAGCCGCCTTCATCTGCTTGAAGAAGGCAACGTTGCTGTCACCGTTGAGGGTGTTGACGATCACACCACCCTTGGGCAGGGCCTGCTTGATCTTGGCGATGATCGGAGCGACTTCGGTGTTACCGAGGGGCAGGTAGTCCTCACCCACGACCTTGCCGCCGCTGGCCTTGAGCTGCTCCTTCATGATCGTGTTGGCCGTACGCGGGTACACGTAGTCGGAACCAACCAGGAAGAAGTCCTTGCCCTTGTTCTTCAGCAGCCAGTCGACGGCAGGCTCAGCCTGCTGGTTGGGAGCTGCACCGCTGTAGAAGATGTTCTTGGAACACTCCTGACCCTCGTACTGAATCGGGTAGAAGAGGAAGTGATCCTTGGCTTCGAACACCGGCAGCATCGCCTTGCGGCTGGCGGAGGTCCAGCCACCGAACACCACGGAGACCTGATCCTGATCAATCAGCTTCTTGGCCTTCTCGGCAAAGGTCGGCCAATCGGAAGCACCATCTTCCTCAACGGGGACGATCTTCAGCTTCTTGCCATCAACCTTGATGCCGCCCTTGGCATTGATCTCCTCGATGGCCATCAGCTCGGCTTCGGCCACCGTGTTCTCGGAGATGGCCATCGTGCCGGAGCGGCTGTGAAGGATACCCACCTTCACTTCACCGTCGAAATCGCCACCAGCCTTGTCAGCACCGCCGCAGGCAACCAGCGAGAGGCTGGCAGCGAGAGCAGTGGCACCGGCGACGGAGCGCAGCACCGACTTGCGCATCAGGTTGGGATCCATAAAACCTCGACGAGGAACCGCTGAAAAACCCGCTGATGTTCAGCGGCAAGGTGAACCTTTTCAGACCCCGGCGAGCCACTGTGTATCAAATGCAACTATTTACCGAGCCCGCAGCAAACGCAGCAACGGCTACAAAAGTGGGAAGCACGGCGGAAGGATTACTGCGGTAGCTGTTGCAACAGAAAGGCCTCCACCTGCTCCAGCCCTTCGCCGCTGTGCAGGTTGGTGAAGCACCAGGGACGACCGGGCCGCATCCGCTCGGTGTCCCGTTCCATCACCTCCAGGCTGGCGCCCACCAGCGGTGCCAGATCGATCTTGTTGATCACCAGCAGATCCGAGCGGGTGATGCCGGGGCCGCCCTTGCGCGGGATCTTGTCGCCGGCAGCCACGTCGATCACGTAGATGCAGAGGTCCACCAGCTCCGGGCTGAAGCTGGCCGCCAGGTTGTCGCCGCCGCTCTCCACCAGCACCAGGTCGAGGTCGGGGAAGGCTGCCTCCAGCTCCGCCACGGCGGCCCGGTTGATCGAGCAATCCTCGCGGATCGCCGTGTGGGGGCAACCGCCGGTTTCAACGCCCCTGATCCGGCCGGGCTCCAGGGCACCGGCGCGGATCAGAAACTGGGCATCTTCCTGGGTATAGATGTCGTTGGTGACCACGGCCAGCTGCAGCCGCTGGCGCAGACGCCGGCACAGCGCCTCCACCAGGGCCGTCTTGCCCGACCCCACCGGCCCGGCCACCCCAACGCGCAAACGACTCATCCTTTCTGCCGGAACAGCGCAGCCCCTCCATCCTGGCGGGGATGGGCCCAGGCTTCAGCCGACCACCCGGTTGGCCCGCTTCAGCAACGGCTCCGGCAGGGTGACACCGATCGCCCTGGCCGTCGCCTGGCTGACCAGCAGATCGGTCGTGCGGAGCGGTTCAAACGCCATCGCTGCCGGCGACGCGCCCTTGAGCACCCGAACGGCGAGCTTGCCGGCGGCCATGCCGTCATCACGGTAGTTCCAGCCGATCACGCCGAGGCAACCGGCCAGGTCGATGTCGGGCGGGTCGACCGAATACACCGGAATCCTGTTCTCCAGACCCACCTTGCAGATGGCGCTGAAAGCCTGGATCGTGGCGTAATCGCCGATCTTCACGAAGGCCTCCACCTTCTTCTCCGCCAGGGCCTTGGCCGCCTGCAGCACCTCGCCCGAGTTGGCCACGGACTGCGCCTCGATCGTCAGGCCGCGCTCCGCCGCCGCCCGGCGCAGGATGCCGGCCTCGTACTCGGCATTGGGTTCACCGGGATTGAAGATCAGGCCCACCCGCCTGAGCGCCGGGTTCACCTCCCTGGCCAGATCGAGCTCCTGGGCCACCGGATTGGTGCCGATCGTGCCCACCACATTGCTGCGGTGCTGACCGACGCCGCCAGGCGGTGTGCCGGCCCCCGCACCCCAGGGGTTGGAGCAGTAACAGAACACCACTGGCACCGATTCCGGCATCACCTTCATCGCCGCCTGCAGCGGTGGCGTGCCCACCGCCACCACCATGTCGACCTTCTCGCTCAGGAACTGCTGCATCACCAGGGTGGTGTTGGCCAGTTCACCGGCGGCGTCCTTCTGCAGGTAGGTGACGGTCTCACCGGGCCTGTAGCCGGCGGCGGCCAGCGCCGCCTCAAAGCCCTGACGGGTGAGGTTCGGCGGCGGCGCATCCACCATCTGCAGCACACCGATCAGCGGCCCCTTGCGAGGTCCGCGGCCACCGAGGCGCCCGCAGGCGGCCAGCGCCAGGGAACTGCCCAGTCCGGCACCGGCCAGGGCGATGAACTCACGACGTCGCAGATTCATGAACGCTCCGGACACGGTGGGGTTTCCGCCGGCACTGTGACGCCGCCGTAGAGCGCCCGCAATGCAGCCGGCGTGAACCGTTGCCGCTCCTCGGCCAGCCAGTCGCCGATCAGACGTCCCTCATGCAGCATCACCAGGCGATCGCCGTGGCGCAGGGCCTGCTCCAGGCTGTGGGTCACCATCAGGGCCGTGCAACCCAGGCGGGCCACCAGGCGATCGGTGAGAGCCATGACCATGGCCTCGGCGCGGGGGTCGAGGGCAGCGGTGTGCTCATCGAGCAGCAGCAACCGGGGTGCCCCCAGGCTGGCCATCACCAGGCTCACGGTCTGGCGCTGGCCGCCGGAGAGCTGACCCACCGGCGTGTCGAGCCGATCGGCGAGAGGCAGACCCAGCTCCTCCAGCAGCGCGGCATAGCGGCGGCGATCGCCGCGACTGGGGTGCAGGCCGCCGAACAGGCCGCGGCGGCTGAACATCGTGCAGCGGCGGCACTCCGCCAGGCGCAGGTTCTCGGCGATGGTCAGGGCCGGTGCCGTTCCATCCAGCGGGTTCTGCATCACGCGGCCAATCAGGCGGGCGCGGCGATGGTCCGGCAGCTTCAGCAGTTCACAGCCATCCAGCTGCACCGAGCCGGAGCCCGCCCGGAGGGTGCCGGCGATCAGGTTGAGCAACGTCGACTTGCCGGAGCCATTGCTGCCGATCACAACGACGAACTGGCCCGCAGGGCAATCGAGGCTGAACCCCTCGAACAGCTGCCGCCAGCTGCCACCGGGCACGGCATGGCCCCAGGCGAGGTTGTGGATCGTCAGGGTCACGACTGCCTCCCGGCCTCACGACCCGCCGGATCGGCAACACCGGGGATCCGCAGCCGGCCGAGCCCCAGGGCCGCCAGCAGCAGCAGGGCCGTGGCCAGCTTGAGGTCCACCGGATCCATGCCCAGCTGCAGGGCCAGGGCGATCATGGCGCGGAACAGCACCGAACCCAGCACCACCGCCAACAGCGCCATCGGCACGGTGCGGGGCCGCAGCACCGATTCACCGACGATCACCGCCCCCAGGCCGAGGATCAGCGAGCCGATGCCCATCGTCACGTCGGCGAAGCCCTGATAGAGCGCAACGAGTGCGCCGGCGAGGGCCACCAGGCCGTTGCCGACCGCGATGCCGAGCGTGAGACCGCGGCGGGTGCTGATGCCGTTGGCGCGGGCCATCACCGGGTTGTTGCCGATGGCCCGCAGAGCCAGGCCCAGGTCCGTGGCCAGCCACAGGGCCAGCAGCGCGATCAGCCCAACCGCCACCAGCAGCAGGGCGATCAGCCACTGGCCATCGGCGGCGAAACCGAGCTGGGGCAACTGACTGATCGAGAGCTTCAGGTCAGTGAGCGGGATGTTGGAGCGGCCCATCAGCCGCAGGGTGATCGAGTAGAGGCCGGTGGTGGTGAGGATGCCGGCGAACAGATCGTTCACGCCCAGCCGGGTATGGATCAGGCCGGTGACGGTGCCGGCCAGGGCACCGAGGGCCACGGCCGCCAGCAGGGCCAGAGGCGGCGCCACCTGTTCGCTCAGCAGCAGCGCGGCGCTGCCGCCACCGAGGGCGAAGGAGCCATCCACCGTGATGTCGGCGAAATTGAGCACCCGCAGGGTGAGATACACACCGAGGGCCAGCCCGGCGTAGGCCAGGCCCATGTCGATGGCACCGATCCAGATCGTGAGCATCAGCGAACCCGCATCACCGCATCATGCCGCCGGTCAAGCGCCGGGCCATGCACACTGTCAGCTGCGAAACAGTCGCGAGTAGAGCTCGGCATGGCCCAGCTGGGCGAGGCCGGCACCGACACCGCTGCTCCAGAGCCGGCGGGGATCGGCCAGCGCCAGCGCCGCGGCCCGCTCGGCGATCAAGGGGGCCAGGGCCAGCTGCAGCCGCTGCCCCTGGGTGGGCCCCAACGGCACCAGCCGCACGGCGGCGCTGATCTGATTGGCAACCCAGCCGTAGAGGTAGGCCTCCTCAACGGCGGGCGAGGACAGCTCCATTGCGAGGGCCGCCCAGGCGAACGCCGCCGGCCAGGCCAGCGGCACAGCGGGCGCAGGAACACGAGCCGGGGCCGGTGTCGAGACCGGTAGCGGAAAACCCAGCTCCGCCAGCAGCTGCACCAGCGACTGGCCCATCTGACGCTGCTGGGCCCGCAGCTCCGGAGCCTCCCGCTGCACCAGCAACCAGCCATCGAGATCGCAGACGGCGGCCAGCGCCTCTGACGCCTCCGCGTCGGCGCCGGCGTCACGCCAACGGCGCAGCGACACCTGCAACGCCGCCAGAGCCGAGGTTTCCAGGGCCACCGCACCGCCGCGGAGCTCCGCGCACAGCCAGGCCTGCAACGGCTCCGGGCCAGACAGACGACCGCTCTGCAGCAGCACCTCCAGTCCCTCGGAATAGCTGAAGGCCCCCACCGGCAGCGCCGGGCTGACCAGCTGGAACAACCGCAGCCGGGCCTCAGCGCTCAAGACTGCGCGGCTCCGGCGTGCGGATGCCCATGGGTCT